>NZ_JAFLWD010000032.1:0-109807 GCF_017316105.1 Candidatus Enterococcus ikei | reverse complement strand
TTACTAGTGTCCCAAGTATTCAAATCTAAAGAAGCAATCTTGGTAGCAGAAAACATGTACGACATGTTCGTTACCGCACTGGTGTTTAGTTTTTCAATCCCTTCGATTTCCTCTAGTTGACGTAAGTTGGCAAATAAATACCCACTGTCCTTATTCAGAGAAACAGTATCTTCAAATTTGATTTTTTTGATTTTCTTTTCTTTTAATCGATCTCTTTGAATTAATTTTTCGATATTGTGTGTTGAATGAGTTGCAGGGAAATCCCCTTTTTTGAAAGTAAGTGTCTGAGTTGGTTCATCCCAAGTCCAAGGCGTTGTTCCATAAGTTCCTCTAGCGCTAGTTACTTCAACGGTACTACTTGCTGTTTGCTTGCCGTCTTCAGTTTCAGCAGTAATTGTTGCAGTTCCGCTTGCTTGGGCTGTGACTAGTCCTTTTTGATCTACAGTGGCAATCTTTTCATCTGAACTGCGCCAAGTAACTGTTTTGTTGGTAGCGTTATCTGGGGTAATGGTTGCTGTAAGTTGTTCAATTTTCCCTACATCTAGCGAAAGCTTTGCTGGGTTCAGTGTAATATCAATAACAGAGATTTTAGGATTACTAAAGGTTACAGACATGCTATCTTTAGATTCATCATTCACTATAATATCAAATTTAGGATTTTTTCCATCTGGTAATGTACTTGCTGGAACTGTTTTTCTCCCTAATTCAATTGTTTGTTCTTTATTGTGCATGCCGATTCCTTTGTAATAGAAACCATCTAAGCCTCTAAGCATATTACTATCTAATTTAGAGTAGCCAACAACGCCTTGATCTGCTTCTCGGAGCGTAACAATTTGTTTGCCAGCGCCTTCGTTTTTAGGGATATGTTCATTGACATAATAAATTCCGACACCGCCAGAATGGATATAGGGTGCTAATGCTGCATCAAAGCCTTTCATTTGGCGATTTTCAATTAAATAATATTGCTTAGGGTCTTCTGTTTCAACTTTAGCAACATTAAAATTACTTTGTTGAATCTCGTTAATGGTCAGTGTTTGTTCGTTTGTTATAATAGTAGGTTCTATTAGTCCCAATTTTACTTTTGAGTAAGCATCAAAGTGGACTGGATAGGAACCTGGTGTTTTGCCATTCATGGTAGTATGACTATTGGCCATTATGCTATAACTGCCTAAGCCATTTCCTTGGGTGTTGGAAGGATTATATAAATCAGGTAAACCTAAATCATGTCCGAGTTCATGAACGACAGTTCCGATAGTTGATTGAGCATCTGGGTCAGTTAAATACCATTTTCTCTTATCAGTCACTGCTGTATAAGTCCCTACTTTGACGCCATCGACTGAAATCCCTCCGCCCCATCTATGAGGATGTATAGTTGGAGATACACCAGTACTTGCATTTGTTGCACTAGCAGAATAACCGCTAAAGACTGCAAGGACATGTAGTTCATCTGGTGAAAGATACCCATCTTTATTCGTATCATATTGTTTCAGATTTAGTGTTTGATTTTCTTGATTGAGCGCTTCATTAATCATTTGACGAGGCAAAGTAAATTTATCACTTGCGAAGCCTGTATTTGGATGATTTTTGTCTAGTTTAACTTTCACAACGCCATCTACAGTATTTTCTTGCGTATTTTTTACAGGAGTAAATTGAATTAATCCCTTAGTAGCTTCTTGATAAAAATCATTAGCGGAATCTTTACCTGAAGCAAAAATTGTGTTATGCCAATCATTTTTAGTGAATGCCATGGGTGTATCGTTAAATTCTATCATTACAACTAATAAGTTTCTTTTTTGTTGCACATTACGAGATTTCGTTTTTGGTTCTACTACATTTACTTCAGGAATATCTACTTTTATTTTTGATATATCTTTTTCATAAGCGGCATTATCAGGTTTTGCATCAATGCTAAATTTACTGTCTGTAGCAACCAAATGGTTCGTGTTGGCTTCTATAGTAGCGTAATACCAGTAGTTATTTTCACCAAATACTACTAGCTCTTTCGTATTCTCAACAATGGCATATGAAAGCCATTCGTCCCCTTGAACCTCGGCTTTGAATAGCTGTTGTGTTGGTTGCCTTAAATCTACAATACCTCTAGGTTCTACTGGATCTGCCCAAACATTTCCCTGGGAAATAGATAGCATTGTACCAATCAAAGCCATAGAAAACAACCCTTTTACTTTTTTCATAAAAACTCCTCCTTTTATAGGTGATACATTTAAAATATAACATGTATTTATATATATAAATATATCTAAAATTAAGAAATATATAGTGTTTTTTGAGATATGGTTGATTTAATCGCAAAGGTTACTATAAATCATAAGGAGTACAGTAGGGAAAAAGATAATTGGGATATAAGCTAACGCTAAAAAAAAATCCTATTCGAGTAAAAAACACGAATAGAATTTTTTTCAGAACTAGATACTTCGTTCCGTATGGTTTTAAAATATAATATATAAAATAAATTGATGTTAAAAATATAAGGAGCTTATCGGTAACGTTATTTCAATTATTAACTACAAATTATTCGCTTCAATCCCATAATCTTCAGCAATTTTTTTCAAGCTAAAGCCTTTACCAAAAACTTCACTTGCATTCATTGAAACGATAAATGCTTCTTCATCAATTGCTAAGACATTCTCTTTGATCTTAGCAAAATCTTTTTCGCTGATGACGGTCATCATCAACATGCTTGGATTTTTTTGATAACCGCCTTCGATTGGGATCATCGTTAATCCTTTATCCATGTCAACTAAGATTTTTTCTTTGATTTCTGCAAATTTCGGTGAAATAATCAACACATTTTTCGAACGAACAAAGCCGACTTGAACCAAATCCACCACACGTCCAATAAGATATAAACAAATCAATGAGAACAGTACGGTGTCAGTGTTGAACACGAACAGAGCTGATAAAATTACTAATCCATCTACAAATAAAATTGAGACACCTAACGAAACTTTAAAGTACTTATTCACAACTTGTGAAATAATCGCTGTACCGCCAGTTGAGGCATTTCCTCTAAATTCTAGACCTAAACCAATACCTGTTAGGATACCGCCGAAGATCGTCGCTAGAAAAATATTATGAGTTAGTACAGGCAAATGAGTAGTGATCCCGACAAAAAATGGATAAATCAAGCTTCCATAAATTGTTTTGATCCCAACTTCTTTCCCTAAGAGTAAAAAACAAAGGACTAATAAAGGCAAATTGATTGCATATAAAACTAAGGCTGGATTGGTCCCAAATAAATAATTGATCACCACGCTGATTCCATTAGCGCCGCCGGCCACAATTTTGTTTGGCAGTAAAATCGAATTGATCGAAACTGCTAAAATAAAAGAACCAATCGTTACATATAACGTGTCTTGAATTTGTTTTTTCGTAAATTTAATTTTCATAGCTTCCTCCATTTAAAAAGATATCTGGATTTATATGATTGAGTGTTAAATAAGTGCATATGATAAAATCCTCAATATATATCCTTTAGTTATACTATCATGAATGATGGAAAAATATCATGAGATAATTTTAATTTTTTAGTCGATGATTATGGTAAAATTAGAAAGAGTAAAAAAACTGCATCTATTTTAATCAGATAAAAGTCAGGAAACGTTGATCCCATAAAGTTTCATGGTGTTGAATAATGGTTTGTGCATCTAATAGATCATTGTTCAGTGTGGTAGTCAATCCTCTTTTCATCGAACAGGTATAACCTAATCCATGAGCCATACGGATCGTTGTATCAACACAATATTCCGTTTGAGCGCCGCAAAACTCAAGCTCTGTGATTGCATGTTCATCTAATACTTCTTTTAGCTGTGTTTGATAAAAGGAGTTAGCATGGGTTTTACTAACGTAAAAGTCTTCTGGTCGGGCATCAAGTTGGTCAAATAACTGCCAGTTATAATTATTGACGACTAAATCAGAGTCTTCATGCTGAATAAATAGGATAGGTAAATGATTTTTTCGATAATCTGCAATGCGTTGGTTTACTCCAGCTAAAATATCTGTTAAATGAAATAATCCTGTCCCACCATTTTCTAGACCATTTTGGAGGTCAATTACTATCAAGGCTTTACTGTTCATTTTTTACTCCTTATTTTTAACTATTTTTCATTAGTATACAACGAAGTTCGATGAGTTAAAAGCAGATGCTGTAGTAGATAAAACGTGTTTTTTTGAACAATTAAGAGAATATCGTTCATTTTTGACGAAATTTAAGCGAAAATATTCTTTTTACTTCTTTTTTTCTATATAATGGTTAGTAATGGAATAATAACGGTGAAGAAAGGCGACAGTATGAAATTTAGAGAGTTGTTACAGAAAAAAAGTGTACACCCATATGTCATGGCTGCACGTTTTGGATTAGAAAAAGAAAGTCAACGTACGACATTTGATGGTCAACTAGCATTGACCGATCATCCAGAAGCTTTTGGGAATCGTTCGTATCATCCATATATTCAAACAGATTTCAGCGAAACACAAATGGAATTGATCACACCTGTGGCGAATTCAATCAATGAAATGTTGCGCTATCTTGCAGCAATCCACGATGTAGCGATACGTACAATGAATAAAAATGAGATGCTTTGGCCGCTAAGTATGCCTCCAAAACTACCTCTAAAGGATGAAGACATCAAAATAGCCAAACTGGATCAGTTTGAAGGAATACTTTATCGTCGTTATTTGGCGAGAGAATATGGCAAACGTAAGCAGATGGTCAGTGGGATCCATTTTAATTTTGAATATGCAATCGAATTGGTTCAAGAGCTATTTTCAGAACAAACAGAATACGAAACAATTGAAGAATTCAAAAACATTCTATATATGAAAGTATCACGGAATTATTTACGTTACCGTTGGCTGATCACATATCTATTCGGTGCATCTCCAGTCGCTGAGTCTGGTTACTTTACTGAGCGAGAAGAACATCCGAATGTACCAGTCAGAAGTTTGCGTAACAGTTCATTCGGTTATAAAAATAATGAAGATGTTAAAGTGTCCTATGAATCTTTACAGCATTACATCAACGATATTCATCGAATGGTTGAAAATGGCATCTTATCAGAAGAAAAAGAGTTTTATTCAGCTGTTAGACTTCGTGGTGGGCAGCAAATGGCTGATTTACCTAAAACGGGCGTTCGTTATATTGAACTGAGAAATTTAGATTTAAATCCTTTTGCTCCTTTAGGTGTAGATGAAGAATCACTTGAGTTCATTCATTTATTTATGTTGTATTTATTGTGGACAGATGAAAAAGAAGCACCGAATGACTGGGTTGCTACTGGAGACTTTTTAAATGAACAAGTTGCTTTAGGACACCCTTTTGCTCAAGTAAAACTTTTAGCAGAAGGTGATCGGATATTTGCTGAAATGGATGAAATGATTGAATCTTTAGGTCTGTTTAGATTTAAAAAATCAGTAGAAATCCATCGAGCACAGCTAAGAACACCAGATTTAACGATTGCTGGAAAAATGTGGACAATCATTGAAAGCAATTCTAATCAAGAATTAGGAATTGTTTTTGGTAAAGAATATCAAGGAATGGCGTTTGAACATCCCTATCAACTAGCAGGTTTTAGAAATATGGAGTTATCCACGCAACTATTCTTATTTGATATCATACAAAAAGGTGTAGAAGTTGAAATACTGGATGAGCAAGAACAATTTTTAAAACTCAAACATAACGACCATGTTGAATATGTCAAAAATGCTAATATGACTAGCAAAGATAGCTATGTTGTTCCTTTAATCATGGAAAATAAGACAGTCACTAAAAAAGTCTTGGCAGAAGCTGGATTTACGGTGCCTGCGGGCGATGAATTTGATACAATTGAGCGGGCGGAGCAAGCCTATGTTAAATATGCAGAAAAAGCCTTTGTGATTAAGCCAAAGACAACAAATTACGGCTTGGGGATTACGATTTTCAAAGAAGGAGCTTCGCTGACTGATTATACAGAAGCGTTGAACTTGGCATTTAAAGAAGATTCAGCTGTTTTAATAGAAGAGTTCTTGCCAGGAACAGAGTACCGTTTCTTTGTTTTAGATGACCAAGTGCGGGCGATCATGTTACGTGTGCCAGCTAATGTTGTTGGTGATGGGATTCGCTCTGTGGAAGCATTGGTAGCAGAAAAAAATCTAGATCCATTGAGAGGAACGCATCATCGCTCACCATTAGAGTTGATCCAGTTAGGCGATGTGGAACGTTTGATGTTGAAAGAACAAAATTTATTAATAACATCAGTTCCAGACAAAGATCAAATCGTTTATTTACGAGAAAATTCAAATGTCAGCACGGGTGGAGATTCCATTGATGTTACAGACAATTTTGATGAAAGCTATAAGCAAATTGCAGTTGAAGCAGTTCAAGCATTAGGCGCAAAAATCTGTGGAATCGACTTGATTGTTCCAGATAAATCGATAAAAGGAACTAAGAATAGTAAGACTTACGGAATTATAGAAGCAAACTTTAATCCTGCGATGCATATGCATGCTTATCCACATTCTGGTAAGGGACGCCACTTGACGATGGATGTGTTAAAAATGCTTTATCCAGAAGTTTTTGAATAATAAAATATATAAGAGTTTGAGCACATTTTATCTCAAACTCTAGAGTAAAGGATCATCCGATTGTTATACAATCGGATGATCCTTTTTAGTTAGAATAATAGGAAATAAGTAGCATAAAGATATAAAAAAGAGTTATATTTTTTATTTATTTGCAGAAAATATCTTTTTTAGTAACTAAAATCATTCTTTTTGGTATATAATAGATGAGGAATGTACAAATAGAGTATAAGATAGATGGGATTGTTGATAAAAAAGGACAGAGAATCGAACTATTTTAACATAGAAGCATGGTCTTTATTAGTTATTTAATTTAAAACGAAGGTATCTTGAAACTACTTCTTTTGAGATGAAATACTTTACTTATATCAGTCTAAAGCATTTATTTTGATTCGTCTAGCCGTTTTTGTTTCATTTTTTTCTTGTATTACAACAAAAATTGAGAAAAATGTGAAAAAAATATCATTATCTCTTTTATTCTAATTAATCTGTAACGAAAAAACATAGGAATTATATGATATTAGCAAAAAAAAGGATATTATTAGCCGTCAAGGTAGCCGTCATTATTTTATATAAAACTGGAGGGGATTTAGTCAATGAGAAAAGGGGAAAATATTTACAAAAGAAAGGACGGTCGCTGGGAAGGACGTTATATCAAGGGTCGAACAATCGACCAGCGAATTATTTATGGATATATATACGGAAAACAATATTCAGAAGTTAAAGAAAAGTTGTCGGTAAAAAAAGCGCAGTATATTGCATCAGATAAAAGAATCGCTTCTTTTTCAGGAACACTAGAGCAATGGTTTGATTATTGGCTGGATATTCTAATGAAAAGCAAAATCAAAGCATCCTCGTATTCCAACTATAAAGGGAAGATAGATAAATATATTTTACCTTATCTAGGAAATAAAAAGTTAAGCGAGTTGAAATCAGAAGATATTGAATCATTTATTCACTATTTGAATACAATGAATTTGGCTGGAAGTACGATTCGTAGTATTATTGCTATTTTAAAAAGTTCACTAAAAAAAGCAGAATTTGATGAAAAAATAGCTAGTGATCCTTGTACTAAAATTGTATTGCCCACTACAGAAAAACCAGAGATTTCCGCTTTAACATCACAAGCTCAAAAACGTTTAGAATACGTTGCTCTACAGCAAAAAGAGTGTTCGGGAGAAATTATCGCATTGTATACGGGAATGAGAATAGGTGAAATCAGCGGTCTAAAATGGTCTGACATCGATATGGAAAAAGATATTATTCACGTTCGACGTACAATCTCTAGAATTCCATCTCCTACTATCAACGGGAAAACGGAAATAATGATTGATACACCTAAAACTAAAAGTTCCTTAAGAATAATCCCTCTTGCTGTAAATTTAAAAGAGTATTTAATGAGGTGGAAGAAAGATACAACGAGTCAGTATGTCGTAAATTGCAGAGGCAGTTTTACGGAACCAAGAATCATCAACTACAGATTCAAAAAAAATGTTGCACAAGCACAAATAGATGATATTCACTTCCATACATTAAGACATACGTTTGCTACCCGATGTGTTGAAGAAGGCATTGATATTGCTACTTTGAGTAAGATATTGGGTCACTCATCAATAAAAATGACCTTGGATACATATACAGATTCACTATGGGAAAATAGAAAAGCTGCAATAAATATTATTGATAAAAGATTGAGCATCCACTCTTAAACGAGTGGATTTTTTTTTATTCAAGTTCATTATTTAAAGTAAATTCTTGATAAATTACTATATTTTTATTTGTTTTAAACCGTCAGCAAATGGTCAACTTCTTTAAAATTTACTGATAGATAAAGAAAAAAATAGACTTATCTTGAAAGAAGTAGTTTTAAGATAATTTTATTCTGTACATAGAAGAATGAATTAAGACACTGTCGAGTGTGTATTCATATACCCTATTATTATACCTGTCTTCTATAAAAAATAAAAAGAATGTGAATCATGAATTTCAGTTGGTGGAAAGGAGAAAATAGGTTATGTATAAAATAGGTTATGTTTCGTTATCTGTTGCAACAGATAAAGATTACATGAGCATACTGAAAGATACATATGAAAATGTTCATAACATTGAGCAAGAACATGTAATGGGAAAAATCAAAAATGACTTAGATGTTGTCATCATTCAAGATGACGATAATCAATATATAGGTAATGTCTGTGAAATGATCATCCACTTGAAAAAAAGTTTTAGCACATTAGTTTGGATTGTTTCTGAACATTTAACGAAAGCCAATCGTTGCGTCTATCCTAGGCTAGGTGCCGACGGAATAGCTGGAAGTGAATGTGAACCAGCAGAATTAGTTCAATTGATTTCCAATGCGCTGAAACGTCATAGAAATATGTCAGATTTTTCTAGCGTACAATCAACACAGATTTCAAAGAAACATCATCTAAAGGAAGAGGCAAACTTAAAGCTCGTTCCAAGTAATTTTAGTGTGACAATAGATAACAAAGAGATTGACCTGACGAAATTGGAGTATCTAACTATGGAATATCTATATCAAAATATCGGACGAGCGGTCAGCTATGAAAAAATTTATCAAAACGTTTGGAAAGATAACGTAGGGGAACGAAAATACCGAGTATCAAACTTGATTTTTCATTTGCGTAAAAAGATTGAGAAGGATGAAAAATCTCCTAAATATATCAAAACGGTGCGTTCTAAGGGGTATATGCTAGTTGTTTAGTGGTATAAATCAATAATCAAAAATAGTTATTGAACAGTTTATATAGCTGTTTAATATAGAAAACTTTTTAGGAGGACGATAGAGATGAAAAACATTTCATTAAAATCAACAGTAACAAAAGCAGTAGTTTTAGGAGCGTTGATCGCACCATCAGTTTTACCATTAGCAGCACATGCTAATGAAGATTCATCAGTTGTTGCTACAAGTAATGAGAAACAGGTAAGTACATTTGAGGAATTAAAAGCAGCCTTAGCAGACGCTTCAGTATCCGCAATTGAAGTGACAGGAGATATTACTTTCCCGAAAGCTATCATTGGTGTTCCGATTAGAGATGTGAAAGTGTACTCAACAACGGAAGCGAAAATCAATCTTGGTAAATTTTATGTACATGGTAAAGTTTCAAGTAAAGAAAGAGCAACTTTCACTTTAGAAGGTGTTGCAGTTGAGGGGAATCGCAAATTAGGTACTTTCTTTAAAGGAAGTAACGGTTGGGACTTTGTATCAAAAAACAATACATTTAATGGGGAAACATTAGTTCAATTGGACAACGGAACGTTAACTTTTGAAGGAACAAACACAATTGATGCAGAAGATGAAATCGGTTGGGTAGCTCATGTTGTCTTTAAAGAAGAATCTAAATTAGATGGTATTGCTGCTAATAGTATACATGACCGCAGTGCATTTAAATTCAAAGGAACCTATGCAAACGGCTGGCAAGGAACTGCAATAGTTGAAACTGGGGCAGTTGTTAGTTTAAATGTGAAAAACAAAGCACGCTCTGCTTTTAACGGTAAAATTAATCAAATCGACTTACAATCAGGATCAATAGTATCGATTAGTACAGAAGGTACAGGGTTAGCTTTTGACAAATCATTACAACATAAACAAGCACCCGTCTTAAACATAGGTGAAAATGCAATGTTTGAAGTTCACTCTAAAGGCTCAGCAAAAGGAATCAAACCAGCGTTAGATTTTGCACAGCCTGGGACTCAAATGAATGTTGCTAAAGGTGCGAATGTTGCAATCACTGGCGAAGCTTCTCGTGGAGCAATCTCAGCAAATGCAGCGTCATTTAACGTAGATTGTGCAGCGTACTTTGAATTAGGAAATACTACAATCGGTGCACCTATTTTCAGTACAAAGAAAAATGAAGGAACTGCAACATTTGCCTTCCAAAACCAATTATATGCTGAAGGATACAGCGACTATAATACATTGTTCAATGATTGGGGAGTTAAATCTGCAACAGTCAATATAAATAATGGCGCAACTACTTCTGTAGAATCTGAAAATGATGATTTTAATGCGAATTTTAATGTACAAAATTTTGGCAAAATTATTTTGACTAGTAGCTCTAATTAGTCTATTTTATACAACGAGGTTGGGATAGAAGTGTTTAACTCCGAGAAATAATAAGGAGTAGCTTCTGCTCTCACTAGTTATTCGGATTTCAAGTGAGTGGGATGTGATTCAAAGAGTGATGTCCCACTCAACGTTGTAAAATGTAGAGCAATGATTTTGTAAAACAATAATCAAAGAAAGGAGGAGACAAATGTTAAAGAACAGGAAGTGGCTAATGGTTTTCACAACTATTCTGACACTCGTATTGATTTTTTTCCAAAGTACGTATATTCGAGCTTTTTTTGATGATAGTTACAAAATTAAAGCAGAGGAAACAAAAGAAAAAAAAATAGATACAGCACAAAAGACTAGCGATTTTAGTTTACCGTATTTGGTTGATGATCCTAGTGATCGAGGAAATCCATTAATGAGTTATTCCAAAACAATTACTTTGGGGCAAGAATCAATTCCACCTTTAGAAGGGAAATATAGTTTTATTCCTCGTTGGACAGACTCGATTCCTGGCAGACCTGATACCGGAACGAAAATGGTTAATGTTAATAATAGCTTTACTGAATTAGCTTCTCATAATGCCTTTCAAGGTCCTGTATATCGTTACACGCCAGAAGATGCCAAAGCAGGTAAAGTAGCGCAATTAATTTATACTAACGTAGGTATTTTCAAAGGTAAATGGATTGATATGCGGGTCACTGTTAATAAAGTCGATGAAGGAGCAGGTTTTAATACTCGTTTTGAAAGAGCACCAGGTTTATTGATTGGTGCGAACAAGCACAATTTTAACCAAGTACGTCTAACTTTAGGGTTAGGTACAAAAGAAGCTGACTATCCAAGTGCGGATCTGCAATATGACTATTTAGATCATGAGACTCAAGCTAAAGTTGAGGTTACTGGTTATAATGTTTTTTCGGATGTTGATTTCTATGAAAGTATTCTATTGAATGAAAAGCAAATGAACTTACAAAAATTGATAGTTCAACAGACTAATATTTTAAATTATAAAATCACTAATCAGTTACTTCATATTTTTCCGGCAAGACCTGGGGTAGGAGAGCCAGATGCAACTGATCCTAATTATGATCGAGAAACGTCAAAACGATCATGGGCTGCTTATACTTTTGGTCCAACAAGCAGTTATAATTTGATTTTTCGAATGTCTAACAGTGCTTCTTTAGTGGACAATGAGGCGTTAATTCCATTTAAGACAGATAATCCTAATAAATTAGGTTATGACAGCACGGATAAAGTAGATTTTTCAATATATCAATATACACCGAATAATGGTAAAAACTATCGTTATAAATCATTTATTTGGCTTGATCCTATTCATAATGCAGTGAAAATTGCCGATAAATCGGATATCACACTAAAGCTAGGTCAAACTCAGCAAGAATTACCTCAAAGTTATTATAACGTAACAATTGATCGTGATAAAACTGTACCAAGCGTATCGGCTGATCCAGAAATTGGTATTGAAGCCGAACCAGCAGGTGTTAGAGATGTGATTCGAGTTGAATTTACTGAACAATTTATGCAAGATCAAGCAATGTATGGTGAAATGTTGCAAATGGATATTAAGGGAACCTTGAATAAAGATAACTTAACAGCAGTTCGGGAAGTATATTCAGAAGCTGAACAAGCTTTTATTATACCGAATAGATCAGAATTACATTATACAGATACGATACTGACAGATAACGAAAATAAAAAAAATGTTGTTTCCAGCAACACAGCAAAATCTAGGGTGAAATCAACCGAAGCAGTACAGCCTTTTGTTTCTAAGAAAGTTACTAATAAAACAGCTGTCAATAGTAATCGGCCTACTGGTACACAAGCAAAAATCGGTGATATTTTGGAGTACGAAATGGAGATTGAAAACCGTTCATTCGTACCAACAAATGTTTGGAAAAATGTTGATATTTCAGACACAGTTGTTTCGTCGTTAGATGTTGATGCAAGTACGATTTCAGTTATCCAAGATAATAAAACCGTAGCGCATGTATATGATGCTGACAGTCAGAAAATAAGTTTACCCAAGAAAAATATTCTAGCAGATGATAAAGCTAATTTCAAAATTAAATTTTCAGCTAAAATCAATCTTTCTGGTGCAGCAACCCAAATTGATAACTGGGTTTTCGCCAAAGGATTTGATTCTGCTAATAAAGCAGTAAACGGTGAAGCGAATGCTCTATTAAAAGAATTTGTTGAAAATCTTGTTCCGCCAACAATCACTTTGAATGAAAAAACGGGTGTATCTACTGGTGAAGCAAAAAAATTAACTGGTACATTCAAAGATAGCGATTCAGACACAGTTTCAATCTATTACAAAATAGATGACAAAGACCCTGTTCAAATAATAGCTGACTATCCTAATGCACCTAAAAATACTTCTATTCCCTACGAGTTTATGATACCAGCAGCTGAACTACCTCAAGGAGCGCATAAAATTGAAGTTTATGCAGTGGATAAAGAGGGACTTATCTCAAATAAGGAAACGCTGGAATTGACAGATGGAATATTACAATTACTTTCAGCTCCTAAAATAATTGTATTTGGAACTAATATTGCTGTGAAAGCTTCTGATCAGCGAATCGATGAACCGGAATCTATGGATAAAGATTTAATCATTAGTGATCAGCGTGGCTCAAAAAAAGACTGGGTATTAAAAGCTAAGTTAACGGAAGAGCTACATAATGCAGCCGACACGTCTATTGTTATTGAGGATGCAATTCGTTATGTCTATAAAAATAAGGAATTTTCTTTAAATAGCAATGCTCAAAATATCTACCAACCAGATAAACAAGTTAGTTTATATAATGTCAATGCTACTTGGACTAAAAAAGGTGACGGCTTAAAATTAGAAACGAAATCAGGTGCAATTAAAAAAACTGGTGATTATGAAGCGAAAATCTTGTGGCAATTAGTTGAGGCTCCATCTAGTAGCAAACCTTAGAAAGGAAAAGGAATATGAAAAAATTTAATAATAGTTGTCTCGCATTATTCTTACTTCTTTCTATAACTTTTACTTTAGGTTCAACAGTAGCTTTGGCTGAAGGTGGAGAAGCAGGTACTATTGCAGAAATTGAGTTTTATACAGATGATTCAAAGGAAATGCCAGTAGATGAAAGTAAAGCACCAGAGCCTGAAAAAACAAAAAAACCTATTGGAAGGTTTCCTAATACAGGGGAAATTATTCGAAAATCATTAATGATGAGTGGTTTGATGTTGGCATTTATAGGTTTATGGATTCTTTGGATGAAGAAAACAAAACGGAAGGATGATTTGGAGTTATGAAAATCAAATTGTTTTTGACTTTGAGTATTCTGATGTTTAGCATAATTGTTCCTCAAAAATCTCAGGCTGAAAACCAGACAGCCAATCAAAAGGGTTCAGTTCAATTTGAAGCATCACTGATTCCACCTCAAGTGATTGATCCAGAGTTTCCAGAAAAGCCAGTTGATCCAGGTGAATTTACACCACAAGGTGAATATTTACGTTTAGATTTTGCGCCACAATTGAATTTTGGTAGAAATAAGCTTTCATCCCAAGATCAATTTTATTCAGTCAATGCACAGCTTTTTCATGGTGAACAAGAGGCTCGTGGTAATTTTGTACAAGTTTCGGATAGTCGAACAACAAGTGCTGGTTGGAAGTTACAAGTAAGACAGGAAACGGCATTTACTGAATCAAAAGAAACAGGGTTGATTGGTGCGTATCTGTCACTGGATAAAGCTTGGGCTAATTCATCTATGGATCAAAAATATGCACCAATATTAGGTAGCGAAGTAGTCAGAATTGACAAGGTTGGAACAACATATAATTTAGCTAATGCTGAAAAAGGAACTGGGCAAGGGACTTGGACTATAGCGTTTGGAGCATCCGAAGAAAATGAAAATGCGATTGATCCCACGCTGAAACCTGCAGTAGATGAACACGGCTCACCTATACTTGATCCGAATTTTGAAAATAAACAAGTGTATAAAAATAAAGCAGTCACACTTTTTGTGCCTGGGTCTGTCGAAAAAAAACAGACAAAATACCAAACGGTGATAACTTGGATTTTATCTGAGTTGCCATAAATAGAAACACACACAAATAGGAGGAAATTCAATATGAAAAAAAGAACATTGTGCACAGCTGCGTTATTAGCAGTACTAGGGACATCAGCATTGTTACCAGCAGGAGCTTATGCAGATGATGCAACAAATGTAACAAGTAAGGGCAAAATCGAGTATGTGGAAGATAAGGGGAAAAATGATGATAAACATCCGGAAAAACCAGATGTTATTGTTAAACCGCCATATGTGCCTAATGAGGCAGAAGGTGCCTTAAAAATTGATGGTGTTTCAGATTTAGACTTCAAACAACAAAATGCGGTTTTAACTGATGCAGACTATTTTGCAGAACAAACACAAGTTTCATATACTAAAGATGATAAAACAGTGATTGAAAAAGTTGGTAATTACTTGCAATTAACTAATAAACGCATTGATAATCCTACAAAATGGACATTATCTGCAAAAATGGCTCAACAATTTAAAGGTGTTACGTCTGAAAATGTATTAGAAAATTCTACGATCACTTTCACTAATCCATTCATTGAATCTGAAACGAATAAAACAGTTAGCCCATGGCCAGAACTTACAGCTGTAGCTAACGGATTTGTTTTAGGAGAAGATGGTGCATCAGTTGATATTTTAGAATCTAAAGATGTAAAAGGCGGTTTTGGTACTTATACAGTTGCCTTTGGTAATACAAAAGATTATTTTGACAGAACACAAAATGGAACAAGTGAAGATTCAACAGGTGTAGCAAATCAAGACGGTAAAATTGAAAACGGATCTGTTTCTTTGATGGTTCCCGGTAGAACTGTGAAAACAAAAGAAGCATATGAAGCAAAAATTCTTTGGACATTGACCGAAAAACCATAATTTTACTTTTAACGAATTTAAAATTCAATTAAATGAAACAGGGGATGCACCGATTATTATCACCATGCAATAATTGGTGCATTCTTTACTTTTTAGAACAATCAAGGAAGGACGCACGAATGAATAAAAATAAAATAGGTGTAATTTTACTTTTCATGTTCTTATTAGTAGTAAGAGCTGAGCAAGTATTTGCAGATATAGATAAATCAGAAGCGGGCGCAGTAGGCTTTCTTTATAAAACAAATCACCCTGAGAATCAGCAAGGAGAAAGCGGTTATTTTGACTTGCGGATGCAACCAGGGCAAAAACAAACAGTCTCAATTACATTGATTAATCCAGGGGAAAAGGAAGTTAAAGTTAGTGTTGTATTAAGCGGGGTACGAACCAATTCTAATGGAGTTCTTGAGTACGGTCCTACAAAATTGGAAAAAGATTCTTCAATGAAATTTGATTTCGTGGATGTTGTAAAAGCACCTAAAGAAGTGGTAATTCCAGCGAAATCAGAACAAGCACTGAATTTAGATATAGAAATGCCGGATACTACATTTGATGGATACATAGCTGGAGGGATTCAACTTCAGAAAATTAATGATGAAGAAAGTGAAAAGAAAAAAGATAAAGGGACCAAGGTCATAAATGAATATGCGTACAATATTGCCATGTTATTAAGTGAAACAAATCAGAAATTAGAACCTGCATTGCATTTTGTAAAAGCATATGCCAGTCAGCTAAATGGTCGTAACATTGTTACTGTTGATATTGGCAATGAAAAATCGGATTATCTTGATGGACTAACTATTGAAGCACAAATCATGACAGATAAATCAGATGAAGTACTTTATGAGTCAAAAAAACCAGGAATGGAAATTGGCCCAAATAATGTATTGAATTATCAAGTAAGCATGAGCGGTGAAGCAATGAAACCTGGTAACTATAGAGCTCATGTGCTTGCCACCGCTAAAGGCAAGAAATGGGAATGGACAGAAAATTTTAAAATCACAAAAGAAGAAGCTGAGAAATTTAACCGAGAAGATATTGGATTGGACCAAAACCGTGGTTTAGATTGGAAGTTAGTTGCTGGGATCGTAGGTGGCGTATTACTATTAATTATCACTATTTTTGGTTTGATACATTTTACTACTAGAAAGAAACAAAAGAAGAGAAAAAAAAGACCGCAGAAAAAATAAAGGGGGATTAAAATGACTATTTTAGATTGGCTGGCAATTATTAGTCTGTCAGTAGCGATTCTCTCCTTACTCTTTTTTCTGTTCAATCTTATTAGAAATATCTATTTTGGAAAAAAACTAAAGAAATACAACCACTACCGAGTAAAAAATAAGAAAAAAAAGAAGCAACTGATTAGAATAAAAAAAGAGTTAGCTAGAAAACGTAAAAGCACACTACTTTTTTCTATATTCTTTTTTCTGATTATATTGCTCGGAGGCGGTTTGTCTGCGTACACTGTTTATTATCAATCAAGTAATTTAGGAATGGATGATAAAAAAGCTTTAGTAAATGGCTATTTCCATCTACGAGATGTTGAAGGACAATTAAGTAAATTACAAGCTGAAAATGATGAGGCAGCAATCAATAATTTGAGAAACTTAGCACCACGTCTTTCAGCATTTGCTTTAAACAAGGCTGACTATCGTATCAGTGAAAATGGGCAAAACTTGCTGAATCGTTATTATACGTCTATGAAGGAATATGGAATAAATGTTTCTTCGCGGTTGTCCACAATTGAGAATGATCCACAAGTCATGGACGAGTTAATATCAGATATGGAAAAAGTGAAAAAGAATGAGAAAAAAGTATTTGATACCTTTAAAGTCAACGAAAACGCCTTAGCAGAGAAGCGCTAGGTAGACCGTTTAAAGGAAGTGAGAATACTGGAACAAAAGGGTAAGAGAGAGAGAATAGCTAAAGATAGACTGGATAAGAAAAAAAGAGCACAAACATCTTCTACTAAAAAAACAACTTCCAAAGTAATAGCTAAAAAGGGAAAATACCGGAATTACAACAAGGCGGTTGTGAAAAGTAAAGTAAAAAAATATAGAAAGAAACAAAAAATACAAAGTAGTAAAAAAAGGCGAAAACAACAATTCAAAAAAATCGGGTTAGAAATTGTAGGTGCAGCATTAATTGCTAGCCTAGTGATTTGGCTATTTTCTTTTTTTATTTTTGCCATCGTAAAAGTTGAGGGATATGCGATGTTACCCAATTTAGATGAAAATGAGCAAGTTTTTGTTAATAAATTAAAAAAACCAAAACGTTTTCAACTAATTTATATTCGAACACCAGACGGTAAGAGCAACACAATTCGACGTATTATTGGCTTACCTAATGAAACACTTCGATATAAAGAAGATCAGCTATGGATCAATAATGAAATGAAACCGGAATCGTTTATAGAAAAAGAAAAAGCTACGTTGAATACAGAAAAACCAACATACACAGAAGATTTTGACTTGCGAGAGCTAATTGGAGTAGATCGTATACCAAAAGAAAAGTACGTAGTTTTAGGGGATAATCGACCTTACGCTACCGATAGTCGAACGTATGGGGTGGTCGACGAAAAAGAAATAGTGGGTGTTGTGACAACCAGATTATGGCCGGTGCATAGAATTGGAGATTTGGGTATTTAGATAACTAAGCCCGTGCTAATAGAAACTAAACTTAGAGGATAAAAATAAAGCCATCGCTCAAGATGACTTTATTTTTATCCTCTAAATGTTCTATTTGTTCAAGGTTTTAATTCAATGAAACAATTTATGCCAAAAACTTTTTTTAGGTTGATCTGTTTGAACAGTTGAAGCTGTTTGGTTCGGATACTTCTCTTCAACATCAATAACTTCTTCATTTACCGCCTCTTTAGCAGCTAAAACTAACCCTAAAGCGTCTGGTTTGTTCTCAACAAAATCATTGACCACTGTGAATTTTACTTTTCGTTCGTTGATCAATTTAATATAAGCCGACTGTAAAGTAATTTCCATCGCTCCGTTTAACAAGACTGTAGCATCAGGATGCAGTGTCATCTCTTTCAAGAAATTTGCTTTATCCCCAGCATTTTTCATCTGCGTAATCGTCATCGTTAAATAGCATCGTTCACGAAATGTTCCCATGTATTTACGTTGTTCTTCTGGTTTGAGCTGTGGGGTGCCATACATTGCATTATCTAAATGTTTTTGTAAGTCATCTTGAGCCATTAATTATCTAACCTACTTCCGTTTTATAGTCTTATCTTGAATTATAGCATATAACGAAATACAAAACTCTTGGAAAAGCTGATTTTTAAGGGATTAGGAGTGAATAAATGACAAAAAAGTATTGCTTTTCTTTCAAGTTTCGCATAGACTAATAAGTAAGAATGAAAATCATTCTCAATTAGAAGTTGAATAAGTTTACTTAACTTTTGAGTGAGTCAGTCGTTTAATTGTTGAAAAAGTTAGCTTGTAAACTAGCTGAATCATAGCATTGAATGACTTCATTCCAGCAAGTAGAAAAATGGAGCGAGTATATGAAAAAAATAGGCCTATTTGTTCTCTTACTCCTTTTGATTGTATCATCGATTTTTGTCGGGGTGAAAGATATATCCCTGGCACAATTATTTCAATGGGATTCACAGCAACAATTAGTATTGTTAACAACGAGGATTCCTCGAACAATTAGTTTAGTGATTGCTGGAAGTACGATTAGTATTTCTGGATTGATCATGCAGCATTTAACGCAAAATAAATTCGTTTCGCCAAGTACGGCAGGTACGATGGACAGCGCTCGGTTAGGGATTTTAGTTGTGATGATCCTATTTCCTAGTGCACCGTTACTATTTCGGTCATTTGTCGCATTTTTATTTGCTTTTGGTGGAACATTGATTTTTATTTATCTCACACGGTTTTTACCAGCTAAAAATCAAGTGATGATTCCGCTGATCGGTGTGATGTTTGGTAATATTATTGGTTCAGTAGCAACCTTTTTTGCCTATCAATTCCAATTAGTTCAAAATATGTCTTCTTGGCTGCAGGGGAATTTTTCTACAGTGATGAAAGGCAATTATGAACTGCTTTATCTAACGATTCCGTTACTGATCATAACGTATCTGTTTGCCTACCAATTTACAGTAGTTGGTATGGGGGAAGATATGGCGACAAATCTGGGCTTGAATTATCAGCGTATCCAGTTGTTTGGTTTAGGGATCGTAGCGTTATCAAGTGCGGTGGTGTTGATCATGGTTGGAAATATTCCGTTCTTGGGCGTGATTGTTCCTAATATCGTATCAATGCGTTATGGGGATCATATGAAAAATACACTAGCAATCACAGCAGTTGGAGGAAGTATCTTTTTACTGGCGTGTGATGTTTTAGCGCGAGTTGTGATTGCACCTTATGAAGTCCCCGTCAGTGTTGTCGTCGGCGTATTGGGTAGTTTCATCTTTATCACATTATTGATGAGGAGGAAAACAGCATGAAAAAATTCTTCCAATCCTCAGCAGTAAAAATTATTTTATTATTGATTGCAGTGATTAGTGTTTGTGCCTTGTATTTATCTTATAAAACCTACGGGAACTGGGATTTCGCTTTAGAGCTTAGAGGGAAAAAACTACTGGCATTTGTATTTGTCGGGATCGCTGCAACATTTTCAACGATTAGTTTTCAAACAATGACTCAAAATCATTTTCTTACCCCAAATATTTTAGGGCTAGATTCATTGTATGTCTTTATTCAAACGTTGCTGTTCTTTTTTTTAGGCGGTCAGCAACTTTTAGGAAATGAGACCATTCCGACATTTCTTTTTAATGTATTATTGATGGTTGCGGCTAGTATTGTTTTGTCGCGGTTCTTATTGAAAAAAGGCAGTAATGATCTGTTTTTATTGTTAATGGTCGGTATTATTTTAGGAACGTTTTTCAATAGTATCAGTACTTTTTTACAAGTAGTGATGGACCCGAATGAGTATGATCTGCTTCAAGGGAAATTATTTGCAAGCTTTGGTAATGTGAATAGTCAGCATCTATTGATTGCGGGTATTTTGATTACCTTTTTAGCAGGTTTCTTGTGGGTGAAAAGTCATGCTTTAGATGTGCTACATTTAGGCAATGAGCAAGCGACTAGTTTAGGGATCAACGTGCCTAGATTTCAGTTTGTGTTATTAACTGTTATCAGCGCCTTGATTGGATTATCGACAGCTTTAGTAGGACCTGTGACGTTTCTTGGATTTATTGTAGCGAATATGAGTTATCAGTTGATGGGCACTTATAGGCATCGTGAGTTATTTTTAGGTGGAAGCTTGTTGTCGATTGTCTTGTTGGTTTTAGGACAGTTCCTTGTGGAGCAGGTTTTTCAGCTGAATACGACGTTAAGTATTGTGATCGAATTTAGCGGCGGATTATA
Source organism: Candidatus Enterococcus ikei (assembly GCF_017316105.1). NCBI lineage: Bacteria > Bacillati > Bacillota > Bacilli > Lactobacillales > Enterococcaceae > Enterococcus > Candidatus Enterococcus ikei. The sequence goes on along the minus strand of NZ_JAFLWD010000032.1, from coordinate 88,829 downwards.
TTTCGTTGGTAAAATTATTAGTGAAAGGAAGCAGCGCGGATGATCGAAATCAAAAATGTATCAAAAAGATATGGTGAAAAGATTGTTGTTTCAGAAGTTCAATTGCCAATTACAGAGCAAAAGTTGACCGCTTTTATCGGTCCAAATGGGGCAGGGAAAAGTACGCTGCTTTCAATGATGAGTCGCTTGATTCCTAAAGATACTGGTGAGATTTATTTAGATCATAACGAAGTAAAAACATGGAAACAAAGTGAATTATCAAAAAAACTATCGATTCTAAAGCAAACAAATGGCATCAATTTAAAAATCACAGTCAGAGAGTTAGTGAATTTTGGTCGTTTCCCTTATAGTAAAGGGCGTTTGAAAAAAGAAGATCATGAAAAAGTCGAAGAAGCAATGAAGAATCTTGGTTTGTTGGATTTGGCAGATGAATTGATCGATACTTTGTCAGGCGGACAATTGCAGCGAGTATATATTGCTATGGTTTTAGCTCAGGATACAGATTATATTTTGCTGGATGAGCCATTGAATAACTTAGATATGAATTTTGCAGTTCAAATGATGCAGACATTGCGACGCTTAGTAGATGAATTTGGTAAAACAGTAGTGATCGTATTACATGATATCAATTTTGCTGCTAGCTATGCTGATGAAATCGTAGCAATGAAAGATGGCCGATTATTTACTCATGGAAGTACAGACGACATTATCCAATCAGAAGTGTTGAATAAGCTTTATGATATGAACATCCGAATTTGTGAAATAGAAGGAAAAAGATTTTGTATGTATTTTAACTAGAAAAGCTGAGAGCGTTGTTCAGCTCTTGAGCAAATTAGCAAAATAAACATTTAAACCCATGGTAGAAAAATTTAAAAACCTTAATTAAACTGGAGGAAACAAAATGAAAAAGAAATTTTTAGCAGTTGCAACCGTATCAATGATCGCATTACTAACTTTAGGTGCGTGTGGAAACAACGGAAAAAAAGCTACAGATGGTTCTGCATCTAAAGAGTCAACTTCAGATGCAGCAACAACAATTACAGTAAAAGATTCAAACGGTTCAATTGAAGTACCGAAAAACCCTAAAAAAGTCGTTGTGTTTGATAATGGCTCATTAGATACAATCGATGCATTAGGTGTTGGTGATACAGTAGTTGGTGCGCCAACAAAGAATTTACCAAAATACTTGTCTGACTACAAAAAAGTAGAATCTGCTGGCGGAATCAAAGAGCCTGATTTAGAAAAAATCAACCAACTAAAACCAGATATGATCATTATTTCAGGACGTCAAAAAGATTTCCAAGACAAATTAAGCAAAATCGCTCCAACAATTTATTTATCAGTAGATGCCAAAGATACATGGAATTCTACGAAGAAAAATATCGAAACTTTAGCAGAAATTTTTGATAAAAAAGATGAAGCTAAGACTAAAATTGCTGATTTAGAAAAAGAAATTTCAGATGTAAAAGAAAAAGCTGAAGCAAGTGATGAAAAAGCCTTAGTTGTTTTAGTGAATGAAGGACAACTTTCAGCTTACGGCAAAGGTTCTCGTTTTGGTATCGTTCATGATACATTCGGTTTCAAACAAGCAGATGATGCCATTGAAGCCTCAACTCATGGTCAAAGCGTTTCATATGAATATGTCTTAGAAAAAAATCCAGATATCTTGTTTGTTGTTGACCGTACGAAAGCAATCGGTGGCGATGATACAAATGATAATGTAGAAAATAACGAATTAGTAAAACAAACGAATGCTGGTAAAAACGGTAAAGTAATCTCATTACAACCAGACGTTTGGTACTTAAGTGGTGGTGGATTAGAGTCAACGCACTTGATGATTGAAGATGTACAAAAAGCATTGAAATAATCTTCGAACATACATCGAAGAAAAAAGCGGTACATAGGGCAAAAATTGCCCTATGCACCGCTTTTTAATGTAATATGAGTAGATTATAAGCTAAATTCATTTTCTCTTTTTTTCTTAGTGAAATAAACAGCTGCAACTATTACTAAACCAATAGAAGTCATTGTAGCGTTAATTTCTGTTTCACCTGTTTCAGGTAGATTTTTATTTACTTTTTTAGAAAGATCTGTTTTCACAGGAGTTTGTAAAAGATTTGGAATCGTTGCTTTTTGAATGTTTGCTGTTGGAGCTTCTGGAGTACCAGGGACAGTAATTATTTTTCTATAGGTAGCAACAAAATGTTGATCTTCTAAGCCAAATGTCCCATCAAGAGTTGAAGACGCATTTGAATAAGTTGCTTGAGAAAGACCTAAATATTCATAGCCTGCTAATTCAGGAGCCGTAATAGTAAATGTATCCTTAAATTTACCAGCTTGGGAAACGACGTCGCCTAATGGTACGCCATTTTCATCAGCACAAACGACGCTAACCGTTGTTTGAATACGATCATAGCTATAAATAACACGTTGATCAGTTTCTATGAATGAACCAGTATGGTTCTCCGGTGTGTTTACTAACGTGTAACCTGGGATATTTTTTGGTGTAGTTGTATAGATATCACCAATAAATCCACCTAAAATAGTTACAGCATCAGTTAATTCGTTTCCTAAATCGTCAAGATGAACAACATAGACATTTCCACCAGTAATACCATCAAGTTGTTTAACAATAACAGAAATACTGTGAATGCCTGAGGCAGAGTTAGGGAATGTTAGCTGTAAACCAAGTTGCCCTGTAGCATCTGCAATGGGGATTGCCATTCCATCTGAAGTGGAAACAAATTCATACTGTCCTGCTGCTAAAGGTAACTGAACATTTTGAGTTGTGCCTACTTCGCCAGTAATAGAAAGACTTTGGGTTGAGCCTGTTGTCTGATCTATAAGGCTAATATTAACAGTTACATTAGTAACAGCTTTTTCTTCTTTAGCTTCTTCTTTTTCGTTTACTTCCTTTTCAGCTTCAGGTTTAGATACTTCTTTTTCAGAGTCTTTTTCTGGTTTGCTTTCAGGTTTAGTTTCTTCTGCTGGTGTTTCAGGTTTTGCTTCTGTTTCTGTTTCGGGTTGTTTTTCAGCTTCAACTTCTTTTTCAGCTTCAGGTTGTTCATTTTCTGGAACTACTTCTTGTTGTTCTGAAGGAACTGACGGTGCTTCTTCAGCGAATACATATTGTGCATTCAACAACGTGGGTGCTAGTAAAGTAACCAATGCTAAACTAGCAAATCTTTTGTTTTTTTTCATTTTCTCTTCTCCTCCTAAGATAGCACCAAATTATTTTGGTACCAATTAAAGTATATCATTAACAAGAAGGGCCGTTTTATCAAAAAAAGGGTTTATTTTATAAGAAATAGAGAACAAAGTCGTAGATTATAAATCCGATGATAGATAATATTTACATGCAAAGGTGAAAATGTAGAATGATTTCAATTTGTTATGGGAGACGTTACTAGCTTGCTAGTTAAATTAAATGATAAAAAACATTGTTGACTCTCACTATTTTTGTATGCTACAATCCATATAATACATTATCTATTAAAATTAAATGTGAAGACGAGGAAAGTATTTTTCAGATAACTCAAAGAGAGTCTCGCTTGGTGGGAAGAGACAGTGAATATGGAAAAGAAAATGGCCTTTGAACAAATTGCTCGAACACGTTAAGATCAATTCAGGTGCGCCTGTTATAGCGCCTCAGTATGTTTGTACTGAAAGAGTGGACTTAATTATTTAAGTCAATTGAAGGTGGTACCGCGAAAGTTTAAAACTCTCGTCCTTTTATAGGACGAGAGTTTTTTGTTGTGAATCACTACGATTGGCTTCGTCAGAGTAGATGATGAACAATACAAGGCGACTAAAGGGAGAGAAGTTACATCTATATTCAGCTTTTCTAAAATCTACACAAACATGGTAGGAGTAGCTTAATGTATTACAGATACTGAAAGGGGAAACAAAAATGAAGAAAAAATTATTAATCGTAAGTGCAGTATTAACGGGATTATTGCTAACAGCCTGCGGAGGCAATGACAAAAAAGAAACGACTAAAAGCGAAGACGGGGCAATCGCAACAAGTCAAAAAATCGAAATCAGTTCACCAGCACCACTTTCAACATTAGACACAACACAGACAATGGATAAAAACACCTTTACAATCGTTCAGCATCTGTTTGAAGGCTTGTATCGCTTTGATGACGATAGTACGCCAATTCCAGGACTAGCAGAAAAAGTTGAGATTAGTGAAGATGGTTTAAGTTATAAATTTACATTAAAAGATGGTATCAAATGGAGTAATGGTGAACCGATCACTGCACAAGATTTTCTGTATTCATGGAAAAAATTAGTAACACCTGCAACAATTGGTCCAAATGCATACTTGTTAGACAATGTAAAAAATAGTAAAGCAATTCGCAACGGTGAAAAATCAGTAGATGAAATAGGACTTTCTGGGCCAAGCGACAAAGAGTTTGAAGTGACGTTAGAGCAAGCGCAGCCCTCATTTTTAACAGTTGCTTCAATTGGCTGGTTAGCGCCACAAAATCAAGCGTATGTTGAAAAACAAGGCAAAGACTACGCAACAGACAGCGAGCATTTACTTTATAGTGGTCCGTTTATCTTAACAGATTGGGATGCATCATCAGATACATGGACGTTAAAGAAAAATCCTGAGTATTACGATGCAGATAGAGTGAAATTAGAAGAAGTTAAAGTCAGTACCATTAAAGAAGAAAACACAGGAATCAATTTATATCAATCAAACGAATTGGATTTAGTCCGAATCAGTGGTCAATATGTGCAACAATATAGCGATGAAGCAGGATACGTAACGCATTCTGATGTAGCCAATTACTATTTAGATTTCAATAAAAAAACAGGTACAGCTCCTGATAATCATCATTTACGAAAAGCAATCGCACAAGCAATCGACAAAGATGCATTAACGAAAAGTGTGCTAAACGATGGTTCGAAACCATTGAACGGTTTGATTCCAAGTGGGCTCTATAAAAATCCCGAAACTTCTGAGGATTTCAGAAAATTCAGTGGTGATCATTCAGTATACGATGTGAAAAAGGCCCAAGCTGAATGGGAAAAGGCTAAAGCGGATCTAGGTGATAAAATCAAGCTATCCCTTTTAGTTTCTGATGACGATAATGGGAAGAAAATCTCTGAATATGTGCAGAGTCAATTGCAAGAAAACTTAAAAGGCCTAGAAATTACTATCAATGCGCAACCAAAAAACAATGTCTTACAAACACGTAAAGATAAAGATTATGAACTTTCATTGTCAGGTTGGATTGCTGGTAGTAGTGATTTGGATTCTTATTTTAACTTATACGCTGGAGAATCGGCATATAACTATGGTTCATACAAAAATGCTGACTATGATAAATTGATTACAGACGCACGCACAGTTAATGCAAATACACCAAATAAACAGTTTGATGACTATAAAAAAGCCGAAGATATTTTATTGGATCAAGATGCTGGCCAAGTGCCTCTTTATCAAAGTGCGTCTAACTACTTGATCAATCCAAAAATCAAAGGAATCAGTTATCACTTGTATGGTGATTATTTCAATCTAAGAACGGCTTATTTAGAAGAATAGAAAACGCTTTGTAGGTGGCATATTTGAACTGAGGAGGTACACAATGTCTCAATTATTAGAACGATTTATCCGTTATGTCAAAGTCAATACACGCTCTGATGCAGCTAGTCAGACAGTTCCAACAACACAAGGACAAGTGGATTTTGCACGAATCATAGAAGAAGAATTAGCTGAAATCGGACTTTCTGATATTTACTACAATGAAAAAAATGGTTTTTTAACGGCTGTTTTACCTGCAACAACTGAGGAAAATGTTCCGACGATTGGATTTATAGCTCATTTAGATACAGCCGATTATAACGCTGAGAACATTCAGCCCAACATTTTTCCAAATTACGATGGTCAAGATGTTGTACTTAATGAAAATCTGGGAATTATCATGGCCACTGAAGAATTTCCCAATCTGAAAGAGTATATCGGTCAAACCTTGATCACAACAGATGGAACGACTTTATTAGGTGCGGATGACAAAGCGGGAATTGTAGAAATTTTAGATGCAGTTGAATATTTGTTGGCACATCCTGAAATTCCTCATGGCAAAGTGTTGCTTGCTTTTGGACCAGATGAAGAAATCGGGCGCGGAGCAGATCGGTTTGATGCAGCGAATTTTCCAGCGGATTTTGCCTACACAATAGACAGTGGAAGAGTCGGCTGCTTTGAATACGAAACGTTTAATGCGGCACAAGCTGTGATCACGATCGAAGGGACAAGTGTCCATCCGGGAACTGCTTATGGAACAATGGTTAATGCAATCAAATTGGGTGAGAGAATAGATGCTCAATTACCTCAAGCGGAAGTTCCAGAAAAAACACGTGGACATGAAGGGTTTTATTTACTGACAAAGTTTCTTGGAAGTTTAAACTATGCTGAGTTGACATATATCATTCGGGATCATGACAAGAACCTTTTCCAACAAAGAAAACAACAGCTTGCGGATATCGTCGGTGAATTAAATAAATCATTCGACAAAGAACGGATCGGGATTGACTTTCTAGAGCAGTATTACAACATGAAAGAGGTCATCGAAAAAGATATGACATCTGTAGAACTTGCTGTTAAAGCAATGGAAAATCTAGGGATCAAACCGGATATCCAACCTTTCCGAGGTGGCACTGATGGATCGAAAATCTCATTTATGGGGATTCCAACGCCTAATTTGTTTACAGGTGGAGAAAATTTCCATGGACAATATGAGTTTATTACATTAGAGTCAATGGAATTAGCTGCAAAAACAATCGTAGAAATCATTAAAGAAAATACGAGTAAATCAAGAGTTTAAGAGAAAAAGTCTATTTTTATATAAAAAATAGTTGACAATATTAGAATTTTCTAATATGATTGTCCTCAATAGCAAAGCTTTGAGAAAGAGGAGTAACAACACTGGAACTTTTCAGAGAGCTGATGGGACTGCGAATCAGCAAGGGATGGGTTGTGAATGGACTTTCGAGCGAAATGTTGAATCTCAGTAGGCATTTTCGGGAACTCCCGTTATAGAGTAAGGTCGTTGATAGACGACTGATAAGAGGAAAGAATTCTTTCAAACTTGAGGTGGCACCGTGAATTTTTCGCCCTCAAACCACAGATTTTGTGTGGTTTGAGGGCTTATTTTATTGTAAAGCGTGAAAAAAGTGGTTTACAATAAAAGGTGTGTTAAGGAGAGAGAAGTAACCTTACTAGAAATCACCAAGCACTGTAATCCCAACGGATCAATAGTGAACAGCGATTCCAAGGTTACGATAAAGAATTTTTTTCATTGAGGTGGTACCGTGGATACTATTATTCGCCCTCACAAAACAGATCGAGGTCTGTTTTGTGAGGGCTTTTTGCTGTGAATCACTACGACTGGCTATGCCAGAGTAGATGATGAACAGTACTTGTCGAGCAAAGCGAGAGAAGTCACCGAACTAGGAATCACTACGACTGGCTATGCCAGAGTAGATGATGAACAGTACTTGTCGAGCAAAGCGAGAGAAGTCACCGAACTAGGAATCACTCCGATTGGCTTCGCCAGAGTAGATGAAGAACAGTACTTGGCGAGCAAAGCGAGAGAAGTAACCGAACTAGGAATCACTCCGATAGGCTTCACCAGAGTAGATGATGAACAGTGCTTGGCGAACAAAGTGAGAGAAGTAACCAAACTAGGAATCACTCCGATAGGCTTCGCCAGAGTAGATGATGAACAGTACTTGGCAAACAAAGCGAGAGAACTTTCATTCCTAGAGAATCACATATTCTATCAAACTCTTAAACAAAAAAATTAGAAAAGAGGAACTAACATGCAATTAATCAAAGAAATCCAAGCAGATTATCTAACAGCGATATCCGCATTTTTAAGAATTCAAGGAACAAACAAATGCCTTTTAGAAAGCATTCCTAGAGATAAAAGCAAAGGACGTTATTCAATCATTGCATGGGATGCTATTTCTGAAATCACTTGTTTTGGAAAACAATTAACGATAGATGGGCAAACAAATACGGTAAAAGATCCATTAAAAGAAATCGAAAAACAGGTATTGAAGAGAGAAGAACTCGTAAAAGAACTTCCTTTCCAAGGTGGTGCAATAGGTTATGTCGGTTATGATGTGATTGCCTGCTATGAAGATTTAGGCAAGCTGCCATTTGATGAATTAAATGTTCCTGATATCCACTTTTATCTATTCGATTCTTATTTGATTTTCGATCATGTCGGTGAAAAAATCATTTTGGTTGAGGCGGACACTTACTCAAAACGAAGTGAAGAAGTATTAAACGAAGCAATCAAGCAGAAAATAAATGAATTACAAACACCAAACGAAGAAGAACAAAAGGAGATCCAGTTAAAAAAATTGGATTATCAAAGCAACTTTACCAAAGAAAGCTTTGAACAAGTAGTTACAAAAGTGAAAGACTATATCAAGCAGGGAGACATGTTCCAAATGGTGCCTTCACAACGCTTAACAGCTGATTTTGAAGAAGAACCTTTCGATTATTACCGTAGATTAAGGGTCACTAATCCATCAACTTATCTGTATTTTCTAGATTTTGGTGAAACATACGTGATTGGATCATCTCCAGAAAGTCTAGTCAGTGTCAAAAATCAAATCGTAACAACAAATCCAATTGCAGGAACACGCAAAAGAGGGCGAACGGTGGAACAAGATTTTATTTTAGAACAAGAGCTACTCACAGATGAAAAAGAACGTGCAGAGCATTTAATGTTGATTGATTTAGGGCGAAATGACGTAGGTAAAGTGAGTGAAATTGGTTCTGTCGAAGTCCCCGTTTATATGATAGTGGAGAAATATCGCTTCGTTATGCATCTGGTGTCAGTTGTTACAGGACGATTGAAAAAAGGATTGACCGCAATGGATGCTTTAAAAGCTACCTTACCAGCAGGAACAGTCAGCGGTGCGCCAAAAATCAGAGCGATGCAACGCATTTACGAAATCGAATCAGTCAAACGAAATATCTATGCTGGAGCAGTTGGCTATTTGTCAAAAGATGATCAAGCAGACTTTGCTATCGCTATTCGGACAATGGTCATTCATAAAAATAAGGCCTATGTTCAAGCTGGTGCGGGGATCGTTTATGATTCTGATCCTATGAAAGAATATGAAGAAACATTACAAAAAGCTAAGGCACTTTTGGAGGTGGGGAAATGATTTTATTGATCGATAATTATGATTCATTTACGCACAACCTTGCGCAACTAATTGGGATGAATCAGGAAGTCGTGATCGTTAGAAATGATGATCAAAAGATTTTTCAATTAGCAGAACAAGCGGCTGCAATCGTTATTTCACCAGGGCCTGGAACACCAGCAGAAACGGGTTATGTAAAAGAAGTGATCCAACAATTTTACGAAAATAAACCTCTATTGGGCATTTGTTTAGGACATCAAACGATTGGTGAAGTATTTGGCGCTCAAGTGATTTTAGCTAAAGAAATACGTCATGGCAAGCAATCGATCATTACAACGAGTAAAGAGAGCGGTCTTTTTAAAGAGATGAGTGAAAACAGTTCTGTTATGCGTTATCACTCACTGGTGATCGCACAAGAGACATTAGCAAAAGAATTTAGAGTTACAGCAATAGCTATTGATGACCAAGAAATCATGGCGATTGAACATCGAACATACCCGATTTTTGGTCTTCAATTTCATCCAGAATCAATAGGAACGCCAGAAGGTGCAAAAATGATTCAACAGTTTATTCAACTAACGGAGGAACAATGATATGAAACAATTATTTGAAAAAGTATTTGGGAGTGAACATCTAACCCGTATAGAAGCGCAACAAATAGCAGAAAAAATCTTTGAAGGTGAATTGACCGATAGCCAGATTGCAGCTTTTTTAACAGCATTGAAGTGTAAAGGCGAAACGGCTGAAGAAATGACAGGAATTGCTGAAACGATCCAACGCAAGGCAGTAATGATTGATTGTCAAAAAGAAGATGTTATGGACAATTGTGGAACAGGTGGTGACCAGTCCGGTAGTTTTAACATTAGCACTACAGCTGCATTTGTTTTAGCGGCAGGCGGCGTAACGGTTGCTAAGCATGGCAATCGAAGTATTTCCAGTAAGTCAGGCAGTGCAGATATTTTTGAATGCTTGGGTGTAGATTTGAGTTTATCACCAGAAAAATTAAGTACTGTGCTTAATGAAGTTGGTTTAGCCTTTCTTTTTGCACCTCAGATGCATCCAAATATGAAATATGTTATGAAGGTTCGGAAAGAATTAGGGACGCCAACGATTTTAAATTTGATTGGACCATTAACCAATCCTGTATTGTTGGATTCCCAACTAATGGGAACTTATCGGCGAGATTTGCTGAAAGAAACGGCGAAAACATTAGGCGAATTAGGACGAAAGCGAGCGGTAGTAGTCAATGGTTCAGGTGGTTTGGACGAAGCAACTTTGGCTGGAACGACATATTTTGCTTTGTTAGAAAAAAAACGGATTACTATGCACACGATCGAACCAGAAGAAGTTGGCTTTGCCCGTTTACCTCTAGAAGCTATTCGAGGTGGCAATGCTGAACAAAATACAGAGATATTGTTGTCGATTTTGAAAAATCAAGCAAGTCCCTTTTTAGATACAGTTTTATTAAATGCAGGGCTAGGATTTTTCAGTAATGGGAAAGTTGCAACAGTTCAAGATGGAATTGTATTAGCGAAAGATTGTGTGGCGAGCGGTGCAGCTTTTGATAAATTACAACAGCTGATCCAAGTACAAAAGGAGGTTGCTTAAATGGATTTCTTAGAAAAAATTATCAATGAAAAAAAACAAGAAGTGAACCTAATGCCACTAGAAACAGTTCAGCCACTAAGAGAAACATACTCATTTTATCAGCAAGTCAAAGATCATCCTGAAAAAATGCATATCATCGGAGAAGTAAAACGAGCGTCTCCGTCTAAAGGTGCAATCAATTTATCCGTCAATGTGATCGAACAAGCGAAAGCGTATGAACAAGCAGGCGTTACAGCAATTTCTGTATTGACAGATGAAGTTTTCTTTAAAGGTTCTATCGAAGATTTAAGGCAAGTAACATCAGAAGTGAACATTCCTGTGCTATGTAAAGATTTTATCATTGATGAAAAACAATTGATTCGAGCAAGAAATGCTGGAGCAACGATTATTTTACTGATCGTATCGGCTTTGTCTAAACAAAAATTGGAAGAACTATATAAAAAAGCAACGGCATTGGGTCTGGAAGTTTTAGTAGAAGTTCATGATAAAGAGGAACTGCGGGTTGCTGAAGCGTTATCGGCACAATTGATTGGTGTAAATAATCGGAATTTAAAAACCTTTGATGTTTCAATCGGAGTGAGTCAAATATTGGGTGAAAAACAAAAAACAGATGCTATCTACATCAGTGAATCCGGTTTTTCAACGAGTGAACAAGTCGTTCTTGTGAAAGAAAACTATCAAGCAGTTTTAGTCGGAGAAGGATTAATGCGAGAAAGTGATCCGAAAGCCAAAGTCAAAGCATTGCAGGTCTTGCGATGAAAGTGAAAATTTGCGGATTGAAAACCAAAGAGCAGGTAGACGTAGCAGTAGCACATGGTGCAGATTATCTTGGTTTTGTCTTTGCAGAAAGTAAACGTCAGATCATCCCTGAAAAAGCCAAAGAAATCACGAAAAATGTACCAAAAGAAGTAAAAAAAGTGGGTGTCTTTGTTTCACCAATTCAGTCAGAAGTAGAGGCAATCATCCAACAAGTTGGACTAGATATGGTGCAGATCCATGGCAATTTGACAACAGAAAATTACACTGTTCCGCTAATTCGAGCAATTCCAGTTAACGGAGTGGAACAAGAAAAATATATTAAAGAAACAACAGCAGAATTTCTACTCTTCGATGCACCACCCAAACAATTTGTCGGAGGCAATGGTGAAGTCTTCGATTGGCAGCAATTAGATACAAGCTCTATCAAAAATAAAAAAATCATTATTGCTGGTGGTCTAACCCCAGAAAATGTCCAACAAGCCAAACAAATATTCAACCCATATGCTGTTGATGTATCCAGCGGAGTTGAAACAAATGGAGTAAAAGATCCAAAAAAGATTGTTGCTTTTCTAAAGAAAGCGACCTAGTTATGGGCTAGGTTTTTGAGAAAAAGATAAAACCTGAATGTGGCAAAAAGCGCCACCCTCATGTTTTCCTATTTTTCGTCGATGTTAAGCGGCTCATTCAGCTTTAATATTATCTAGCTTCACGGGCTAGGTTCTCGAGAAAAAGATAAAAATGGAGAGTGACAAAAAGCGTCACAGTCAATTTTTCCTATTTTCTTGTCGAACCTAAACGAGCCCATTCAGCTTTAATGTTATCTAGCTTCACGGGCTAGGTTCTCGAGAAAAAGATAAAAATGGAAAGTGACAAAAAGCGTCACAGTCAATTTTTCCTATTTTCTTGTCGAACCTAAACGAGCCCGTTCAGCTTTAATTACAAGGAGGAAAATTATGTATAATCAACCAAACCAAGGATTTTACGGAGATTTTGGTGGACAATTCGTCCCGGAAACATTGATGTATGCCGTTAAAGAATTAGAGGAAGTTTATGAAGCATCAAAAATGGATGAAGCATTTCAAAAGGAGTTGAATTATTACTTAAAGCAATATGTTGGACGGGAAAATCCGTTGTATTTTGCAGAACGTTTAACAGATTTTGCTGGTGGTGCTAAAATTTATCTGAAAAGAGAAGATTTAAATCACACTAGTGCCCACAAAATCAATAATACAATTGGACAAATTTTGTTAGCGAAAAAAATGGGCAAGAAAAAAGTTGTCGCAGAAACAGGAGCAGGACAACATGGTGTAGCTACAGCTACAGTGGCGGCTTTATTCGGAATGGAATGCACGATATTTATGGGGGCAGTCGATGTGGCTCGTCAATCGTTGAATGTTTTTCGAATGGAATTGTTAGGAGCAAAAGTTGAAAGTGTGACTTCTGGAAGTAAAACATTAAAAGATGCAGTCAATGAAGCGCTGCGCTTTTGGGTAGCCAATGTTGAAGATACTCATTACGTAATGGGATCAGTTTTAGGGCCGCACCCATTTCCTGAAATCGTGCGAGATTATCAAAGTATTATTGGAATTGAGGCTAGACGTCAATTTTTAGAAGTAGAAAATAAATTGCCTGATGCAATCGTTGCTTGTGTGGGCGGAGGCAGTAATGCAATGGGGATTTTTTATCCATTTATCAATGATGATGTCGCTTTGATCGGCGTTGAGGCAGCAGGATTAGGATTGGATACGGAGTCACATGCTGCATCGATCAATAAAGGGAAAACGGGTGTCCTTCATGGTGCAATGATGAAGTTGCTTCAAGATGATGACGGACAAATTTTAGAAGCTTTTTCTATTTCGGCTGGTTTAGATTACCCTGGTCTGGGTCCTGAACATTGTCATTTAAATGAGACACAGCGAGCTAGTTATGAATCAGTGACTGATCAAGAAGCACTCGCTGCCTTCAAGATTTTATGTCAAACAGAAGGGATCATTCCAGCATTGGAAAGTGCACACGCGGTGAGCCATGCTATAAAGATAGCGAAAGCGTTTGGACCAGATAAGCAAATTATCGTTTGTCTTTCAGGTCGGGGGGATAAAGATGTCCAGCAAATTAAAGAGTTATTTGAAGAGGAGGCAAATCAATGAAATCATTAACAAGACAGTTGAAGGCAAAACAGCAAGCGAATGAAACGATTTTTGTCCCCTATATCATGGCAGGGGCGCAAGGGCTAGACCAACTAGAAAATGAAATTCAACTATTAACGGATGCAGGCGCAAGTGCAATCGAATTAGGCATTCCATTTTCAGATCCAGTTGCAGACGGTCCTGTGATCCAAGCTGCAGGATTAAGAGCATTGAAAAATAAAGTAACCTTACGAAACATAATCCAACAGCTGAAACGAATCAAAACGCCAACGCCGTTAGTGATCATGACATACTTCAATCCGATTTTTAATTATGGTATAGAAGCATTCGTGCAAGATTTAGCTGAAACAAATGTTTTAGGTTTGATTATTCCGGATTTACCTTATGAACATCAAGAACTCGTTGCTTCATTATTGATAGATAGTGAGCTATCGTTGATTCCCTTAGTGGCATTAACTACACCGAAAGAACGAATCCCAGAATTGATCAAAGCAGGTGATGGATTTATTTATGCCGTAGCTGTGAATGGTGTAACCGGAGTAGATCGGAATTATCAAGAAACATTAGATGACCATTTAGCTTGTATTCAACAAGTTAGTGATAAACCAGTTTTAGCAGGATTTGGTGTATCTACTAAAGAGCATATCGATCGTTTTAGAAAAAGTTGTGCTGGAGTAATTGTAGGTAGTAAGATCGTTCAACTGCTTAGTGAAGGGAAGCAAATCGAAGTCAAAGCCTTTATTGAAGAAGCAGTACGAAATTAGTTTTTCATTTTTCCTCTTGCCACTGGGCCGTTATTTCTGTAAAGTAGTATGAAAAGTAGGTGACGTTATGGAACTTATCATTAATCGGAATTTGGTTTTTGCGGAGAATCAACACTTAGAAACGGAGCGTTTAAAACTACGCCCTGTAACGTTAAATGATGTAGAAGATATGTACGAGTATGCATCTGACGAAACAACATGCAGGTATGTATTTCCAATCCATCAAACTGTTAAAGATACCAAAGAAAATATTGCCAACTATTTCCTATTTGCGCCTCTTGGAAAATACGGAATCGAGTTGAAAGCCACAGGGAAGTTGATTGGAACGGTTGATTTACGTGTAGAAAACCAACACAATATAGCAGAAATCGGTTATGCGTTAAATAAGGATTTTTGGGGAGTTGGTTATGTACCTGAAGCGGCTACTGAACTACTTCGACTAGGATTTGAAGAGCTGCAGTTGATGCGGATTTTTGCAATACATGATATTGATAACCCACAATCAGGACGTGTAATGGAAAAAATCGGCATGAAAATAGAAGGAAAAGTTCCAAATGCACGAATGTGGAAAGGAAAAGTCGTGACAGATATCATGCGTGG
Source organism: Candidatus Enterococcus ikei (assembly GCF_017316105.1). Lineage (NCBI taxonomy): Bacteria > Bacillati > Bacillota > Bacilli > Lactobacillales > Enterococcaceae > Enterococcus > Candidatus Enterococcus ikei. The sequence goes on along the minus strand of NZ_JAFLWD010000032.1, from coordinate 73,774 downwards.
TATTACTTTAGAAGAATGGCAGCAACTGCGCGACGAAATAATAGAATAGCTCAGAGGAGAAATGATAACATGTTAATGTTTACTGAAAAAGATTTTGATGTTTTTACAATAGAAGGTTTAGACCCAAGAATGGCAGCTATTCGTTCAACGATCCAGCCAAAATTTCAAGAGTTAGATGATTATTTTGCTGAAAGATTAGGTGAAACACTAGAAAAAGATTTTTTTGTTCATATTGCTCAACATCGCCGTAGAACAGTTTATCCTCCAGAAAATACTTGGTCAGCATTAAGCCAGAAAAAACGCGGTTATAAAATGGAAGCACATTTTCAACTAGGTATTTGGCCAGATTATCTTTTTATGTGGCTATCACTAATCGACAATCCTAAAAATGAAAAGGAAATCGCACAAGCCTTTTTAGAAAATCCATCATTATTTCAGCAATTAGATGATGATTTTTATTTATCGATCGATCATACACAACCCGAAATTGAACGATTGAATGAAGCGGATTTGGAAAAACATCTTACTCGTTTTCGTGATGTAAAAAAAGGTGAATTCCAAATTGGCCGAATCATTAAAAAGACAGATGATTTGTTGAACGACCCAGAAAAAGCGCGTGAGTACATGTTGAAAACATATGAAGAGTTATTACCGTTGTATCAGTTGGCGATTGAGCTGCAAGAGGCAGAGTAAGTTAAGCTAGTTGGATTAATAAGAGTGAGGCAATGGTCATATAAAAATGACGATTGCCTCACTCTATTCTATTTTAGAAACTAGAATTCACTTGTAAAACTATGTTATTTTTAATACTGTAGTTTTTGCTGGTGGACTATAGATTTCTAATTATTTTGCTTCAATCACTTTAAAAGGCGTATTTCTGTTGGCTATATTGGACATGTCTGGACCACCATCGGCAGCTACATGAACATCTCCATACATCCAAGAAGAACTGTCAATAAAATACTGACTAAATACTTTTGTATGATCCCAATTATATGTTATTCCGATGCCTAAGGAGTGTGTATTTGAATCACTATACAGTTCATGTTGGACCCATGTTTTATTGTTCAAATAAATACCCTTATTAGAAAGTGAGCCATTACTGGGCGTCCAGTAATGCCAACCAGGCCAATTAGCATTAAGCATTTTAATTCCTACTAAATCGCCTAGCCTAATCACGCCGTCTCTCATATCCTTAGCTTCAAAGACGATTTTTGTACCATTTACATATTTATCTTTATGAAAAAAGACATAATCATAACTTGCATAGGGCCAAAAGCTTACACCACCATAGTTTTCATTAGCATCTTTTAAATAGTAGGGGGTATTATATTTTACCTGTTCCCCAGTTATTGTCATTGGATGACTGTCAGCAGCTAATGAAATACTTGGCATACATAGCAGGGCGATAGAACTTACTACAAAGCTTATTAAATACTTTTTCATTTGCATTTTCTCCTTACCTCTTTTGTTTTATTGCTTATTTATCAGGGAATCGCAACTAATAAACTATTATTTAGTTGGGGTGCTGACAATTAATTTGCTTTGATTAGGACGAAAGGGGTTGACCTTTCTTGTATATTGTTTTTTCCGTTTTGGTTTACCTTTATCTTCATCCAAGGTGTGCTCCCGGTATTTATATAATACTCAGACCAATATATTCCAACTTTAGCGTTTGAATCCCACATTAGCCCAATCCCTGTTGTTCGTGAGTAAGAATCACTATATAATTTATGCTCGTAAGAAGCTTTATTAGATAGATAAACGTTAGCATCTCCCGTACACTTCCAGTAATTCCAACCAGGCCAATTAGCATTTGCTGATTTAACTGTTACAAGATCATCAATGTTAATATCGCCGTCTCTCATATCTTGTGCCTCAAAAATAATGGGTGTTCCTAATGATGTTTTATCGTTAGTGAAAAGTACATAATCATAGCTTGCATGTACTTGGAAAGTAGCACCGCCATAATTTTCGTTACGATCTTTTAAATAATAAGGCGTATTAAACTTTACACGTTCCCCAGTAATTGTGAGTGGTGGAGAATCTGCGGCTAAAGAAACCGAAGGAAAGATGAGTCCTATAAGCCCTGTAAGTCCGACTAGGATTCCCAGTATATATTTTTTCATTAATTATTCACTCCATTTCCAAATGATATAGTCGAAAAGCACGTTAAAAATATTTCTGTGTGAATAAACTGTCTTAAAATTCCAATGCTCTCTTATGAGTTTGAAACTTTTGCAAATTCTGCTTTTTCAGATTTAATGAATACCGGATCACCATCTGTTACATCATATGTTTCTACCTCCATATGACTTCCGTACTGAGCTGTGAAATCTGCAAGCCCTAGTCTAGCATTTGCTGCATCGCCTAGTTCAGGTTTGTATTGCCAATATTTTAAGAAGTATTGGGAAGGGAGATCGTTTATATTTTTTTGATAATCAGATATGGTCTTCCCTACGGATTGAGCGTATAGTTTATCCCCTTGTAATTCTTTTGCATAGAATACCTCTCCAGTTACAGTGCTGGCTAAATTCAACTGACCGGTGGCTTTTCCTACAAAAAGTTTAGCTTGAATGAGGTACTTTCTTTTAGGCGGTACTGAGACTTTTTGTGACTTCATTGTATAAACATCTGCTGATTTTTCTATTTGAGAACGGCTTGTAGAAAAATCATATTTAGCAGAAAGTTTGATACCTCCCTCCGCAACGATAGGAATTCCTATTTTACCAGAAGCTTCGAAGCCGAAACCTGCTGTATGAGTTGTTGTCGTAGTGACAGAAGTTTCAAAAGTTTTTTGAAATTCCTGTGACTGATAATCTTGTTTCTCATCACTATTGTTAGTAAAAGTCGCTTCTCCAGCATGTAAAGACTCTAGTTCGCTACGGTTCAAAATGTTGGCGCTTACTTTGGGGGTGGAAACATCTATACCAGGTAATTTGTAATCAAACAATGGGATTGCCCCCGAAGGCAACGTACCATTTTTGCCATAAAATAAACCTAATTGCCAACCAAATTTTCCAAGATGTTCTTTTAATGTCTGGTTGAATTCAGGTGAACTATGAACAGTATCATCACTTAATTGCTCTGCATGAGCAATTGATAAACTAGAAGTACACATTGAGCTAAATACGAAAAAAGTAGCCGCAAACAAAATACGTTTCAGTTTCATGCTTTTTCCTCCTCTAAAAGTTGAAATAATGTTTGACCTAAAAATAGAGCCTTAATATAATTGATGATATTTTTCTTGTTAACACCTCCTGATAAGATATATATTTAAAAAGCTCTGTCTAGAATAAGCTAATTTATCTTTTTGATATTTTGTTTTTAAGAGGTTGGGGAAGAAGTGATTGCTTCTGCTCCCACCGTTTATCCAGATTCCATGTGAGTTCAATATGGCTCTGTCCACTCACAGTCGTTATATTTATGTCAGGTAAAGTATTATCGAAGTATGAAAGTAGAAATTGTTAGCGCTATTTCCAAGTCATTTTACACTGGTTTGATAGTGGCTGCTATACTATTTGTGGAATACATGTATGAGAAAATATTGCATTTTTTAATATGGTTATAATCAAACGGGGATAAAACGCTTTATTTCCGGGCGAAAAACGAGCATGAGGCAAAAAGTAAAATCTACTTTTTGCCTCATGCTCTAAATACGAATAAGCAGAAGTAGTACCATGATCTTATTTATCAGAGGTATACACTTCTGTCCCGGCTTCGTTCTGGATTTAATCATTTAAGCTTGAAGGTATTTTTAGTACAATAGTCAATTTTTATAGACTAAAAATAAACTATTGTACACCGATCTTATTCAGTGGATAATATCGAAAATAAACCACTCCCACAATATCCTCTTCATCTACAAAACCAAAATAACGGCTGTCATCTGCTTTTCGACGATTGTCCCCTAACACAAAATATTTCCCCTCAGGCACAACAGTGGCAGGACCTGCCGCACTATTTTCTAAAGTAAAATCAGAAGTCAAAGGCATTCCATCTGTCAAAGCCGTTTTAAATTCATCTAGATAAGGTTCGTCATATTTTTTGTCATTGATATACAATTGATCATTTTCCATCCTAATCGTATCCCCAGGCAATCCAACAACACGCTTTACGATTCTTTTTCCATTTCGTGGGCTAGGAAAAGTCGCTATGTCAAAGCGTTTTGGACTGACTAAAGAAGTTTGCCACAAACGATCCGATTCATGATAAGTTGGCTCCATCGAACTGCCAACAACTTCTATGGGTGTCAAAACAAACTTCCTCAAGAAAACTACAAATAGCAAAATCATTGCAAACTGTATTACCGTATAAAGCGTACCATGTTTCTTTTTCATAAATAAACTCCTTCTTACTTATTATTTCTTACTAGTATACCAGAATAAATCGAGCAAATAAGAAGAAAATTAGACAATTTTGTGGATCATTTAACATTTAAGAGAATTTCTAAAGCAGATATTTTGTTGCCAATTCTAAATTTTGCTATACTTTTTACAGAACTTATCGATCGATAAGGAGGAGGGGAAACGATGTTTTTAGCTTGGAATGAAATCACCCGTTCAAAATTACGTTATGCGTTAATCATAAGTGTGATGTTTTTAATTTCATATTTGGTCTTTTTTTTAACAGGATTGGCGTATGGTTTGGCGGAAGATAATCGAACAGCTGTGGATAAATGGCAAGCAGACGGTATTGTATTGTCGGATGAATCGAACACGAATATCAATATGTCGATGATCCCAATCAAATCAATGGACGAAGTCGAGGCAAAAGAAAAAGCTTCGTTAGGACAGACTGCAGCAGTGATTCAATTAGATAAAAAGAATGCAGAAAAAATCAATGCGAGTTTTTTTGGTATTAACAAAGATGAGTTCTTAATGCCGAATATTATTGAAGGAAAATCATTTACAAATGAAAATGAGACAGTTGTAGATAACAGTTTAAAAAAAGAAAATGATCTCAAAATTGGAGATACAATAAAATTAGCGGGTAGTGATAAAAAGCTTAAAGTCGTAGGCTTTACAGATGATGCTAAATTTAATGTTGCGCCTGTTTTATATGTATCGACAGCGGCATTTCAAGAAATTCGCTTTGAAAAATCAGACACCTCAGAAAATGCTCGAGTAAATGCTATTGTCTTCCGGGCAAAAGAGGGATCATTAAAAAATGTTCACTTAAAAGAGGATGATTTGACTAGTTACAGTATCAAAAAATTCATTAACGAATTGCCGGGATACAATGCTCAAGTACTGACATTCGGTTTTATGATTGGATTTTTGATTGTGATTGCGGCAATCGTTATCGGTATTTTTATCTATGTTTTGACTATGCAAAAGGCAACTATTTTCGGCATTATGAAAGCACAAGGAATCTCTGGTTTTTATATCGCTATCTCTGTGATTATTCAAACCTTTGTTTTAGCGATTTTTGGCATAGCTTTAGGTTTGCTTGGCACAGTAGGTACGTCATTGGTATTGCCGACGGCCGTTCCGTTTCAAACAAATTGGTTGTTTTTCATAGGGATTGGCGGAATCATGTTAGTTATTGCAGTGTTGGGCGCATTATTCTCAGTTCGAACAATTATTAAAATCGATCCGTTGAAAGCAATTGGCTAGAAAGGAGCTATTTACAATGAAAGCAATTGAATTTTTAGCTGTGGATAAACAGTTTTTAGATGGAGATACGACGATTGAAGCATTGAAATCCACGGACTTTTCTGTGGAAAAGGGGCAGTTTGTTGCAGTGATCGGCCCAAGTGGCTCGGGAAAAAGTACATTTCTAACACTTGCTGGAGGCTTGCAAACCCCAACCAATGGAGAAGTTAAAATAAATAATGAAGCATTTAGCAAAGAAAATGAAAAAAAGCGTTCTAAGATTCGTTTCTCCGAAATTGGTTTTATTTTACAAGCATCAAATCTAGTGCCATTTCTAACGGTGGAAAATCAATTACGGTTGGTGGATAAAGTAAAAAAAGAAAAGACCGATATGAAGAAAATCGAGAAGCTATTAACAGAGCTAGGAATTGAGAAACTAAAGAAGAAATATCCGGACGAAATTTCTGGTGGAGAACGCCAACGAGTTGCGATTGCTCGAGCGTTGTATAACGATCCTTCAATCATCTTAGCCGATGAACCGACGGCAAGTTTAGATTCGGATCGAGCGTTTGAAGTTGTAAAGATATTAGCGAGAGAAACGAAAGAAAAAAACAAAGCGACGATTATGGTGACTCATGATCAACGCTTGATTGAACATTGCGATGAAGTATTTGTGATGAGAGATGGAGTGTTGGAAAAACAAAGAACATAAAAAGAGACCTTGTACAGCGTAGCTGTACAAGGTCTTTTCCAAAAGATCCATAATGCAGTAAAAGCAAGAGAATCTTAAAGTTTTTGGTTGTAGTATTCAACGACAAGAGCTTCGTCGATATCAGGATATAACTCATCACGTTCTGGTAAACGAGTGAAGCTACCTTCTAATTTTTCAGTGTCAAAGCTTACGAATGCTGGACGTCCAACAGTTGCTTCAACAGCTTCTTTGATTGTTACTACGTTTTGAGATTTTTCACGAACAGAAATCACTTGACCAACTTCAACGTGGTATGAAGGGATATCTACGCGTTTGCCATCTACAGTCACGTGACCGTGGTTAACTAATTGACGTGCTTGACGACGAGTAGTTGCAAGACCTAAACGGTAAACGACGTTATCTAAACGTTGTTCTAGTAAGATCATGAAGTTAACACCGTGTTTACCTTCTTTGATCTTGCTTGCTTTAATAAACAAGTTAACGAATTGACGTTCGTTCATACCGTACATATGACGTAATTTTTGTTTTTCAGTTAATTGCATACCGTATTCAGAAACTTTACCACGGCTGTTTGGTCCGTGTTGTCCTGGTTTGTATGGGCGACGTGCTAGTTCTTTACCAGTTCCTGATAGAGAGATACCTAGACGACGAGAGATTTTCCATGATGGTCCTGTATAACGTGACATTAAAAATTCCTCCAATAAAATAAGTTTTTTGGAGTAAAATAATCTTCTGAAAAATTCATATTCGTTCAGTTCATTCTTCAACCTTCGCCCTTTGCAGCCGTGGGTTACGCAGTTGAACCTGAAAGCCGAAGCAATCAAGGCAATGAAATGTTGACGAGCCTATTATTTTTCTGCTGCATTATTTTACACGAGGTTCAGTATACCGCAGAATGGGGGATAACTCAAGTGTTTTTAAGCAAATAAGCAGGTTATTTCTTTTACTAAATGAAAAAAAGTGATACTTTGTCTGAAAAAGAACTAGACAAAAGACACATTGGTCTTTAAAATGATAAAGGATGTTTTTGAAAATACAAATATGAAAACAAATTGAAAAGGAGAAACACAATGAAACCTGTATCGCCATTATTTGAGCAGATCGACAAATCAATTAGTAAGAAAATGAACTTATTCCAAAGTAGTTTTATGCGTTACGCTTTTCGTGCAATGCTTGCTTGTATGTTTTTAACACTAGGAACGGCAGTTGCCTTTGCAATTGCAATCAAAGGTGAAGGAATGGTACATGGCTTAGGCAAAATTCTATATGCCTTTATGTTCAGCTGGTCACTTGTTATGATTCTTTATATGAATGCGGAACTTGGAACATCGAATATGCTTTATATGACAGTTGGGGTTTACCGTAAAAAGATCAACTTCTCTTTTGCAGCAAAAATTTTATTTGCATGTATTTTCTTTAATTTAGTCGGTGGTGTTCTTTTTGGTTACTTGATTTCGTTGACAGTTCCTTTTCAGGATTTACCTGCTGATAGCTTTTTCTTTACATCGATTGCTGGTAAATTAGATAAAACAACGACACAAATTTTAGTTGAAGGAATGTTTGCTAATATTGTAGTAAATACAGCTGTGTTAGTAAGTATGCGTATGAAGGATGATGCTGGTAAAGTTGCGGCAATCATTTTCATTATCTTTATCTTCGCTTTCTTAGGTTACGAACACGTTATCGCAAATTTCCCTGCATTTAGTTTAGCGTATTTCGCTTCTCATGGAACAATGGCGGCAATGACAGTCGGCAGCGTGGCACACAATTTATTCTTTGCACTGATCGGTAACTTTATCGGTGGTGGCTTAGTGATGGGCTTGGGCTATGCGTGGTTGAATAATGCAGATACAAGTTATTTAGATTAAACAATTTAGAGGCTGAGGCGGGTTTCCCGTTTCAGCTTTTTTGCTGTCTGCAGCTGATTGAAGTAAGATATAGGAAAGAAGAAAAAGGAGTAATAAAATGGATAAAGTAATTTTTCCTAAAAATGAAGAAAAAGCTGAACAAATGGCAGCTTACATGAAAAATTTGTTTCCGTTTGCAGGTGTTACGGCACCAGAACGTGCTGTGCTAGAAAAAGAACTTTTAAAAGTAAGTAAAAAACTATCATTTATAGAGCTGTTTGATTTAATACATCTCTACTACGCTAAACCTGAGCGTGAATACCAGTATTTGGCAATTGATTTAGCAACAGTCAATGTCAAACGCTTCTCTTTTGAAGAAATGTTACGCTTTAAACCTTTTGTGATCGAAAAAGCTTGGTGGGATAGCGTAGATGCTTGGCGTAAGTTTTTTGGTCTTTGGGGCTACGATCATCTAGAACAAATGCCTCAGTTATTTGAAGCGTTTTTTGGAGAAGAAGACTTCTGGCATAGACGGATTGCAATCAATCTGCAACTGTTATATAAAGAAAAAACAAACCTTGTGTTATTGAAAAAAGCCATTATTTATGATAAAACTACAGATGAGTTCTTTATTCAAAAAGCGATTGGCTGGTCCTTGCGTCAATATAGTAAAACAGATCCAGATTGGGTTCAAACCTTGATCAAGACGACCGAATTAAGCCCATTAGCAGTTAGAGAAGGCAGTAAGTATTTGCCAAAACCATAGAAAGTGAGCGAGTTATTACGCCATGGAAAGAAAACTTTTTGCATTTGATATTGATGGAACATTGTTGGGAACGGATCGACAACCGTTAGAAAGTACACGAGAAGCATTGAAGATGTTGAGAAAACAAGGACATCTAGTAACGATTGCAACAGGGCGCAGCCGTTTTATGGCGCAAGATATTATTTTAGACTTAGATTTTTCAAATTATGTACTTTGTAATGGTGCGGCAGCATTTTTGGATCATGAACAATATTACCAAAATCTATTGGATCAGGACGAATTGCATCGTTTTGCTTCTGAAGTAGAGAAAAGAGAGATTGGTTTAGCTTATGTAGGGCTAGATGATGTGAAGAAAAATAACCATCACCGCCAAGATCAAATGATTGAAGCAATGGGTTCTATTGATTTTGAAGCACCAGAATATGATTTGAATTTTCAAAAAGAAAATGATGTCTATCAAGCATTGGCTTTTTATGATGAATCCTCAGAAGGTTTATTTGAAAGTGAATTCTCTAAATTTCGTTTCATTCGTTGGCATTCTGAAAGTGTAGATATAGTGCCTAAAAACGGGTCTAAAGCGGCTACTTTGCTTAATTTAGCAGACCGTGTTGGAATTTCTCGCAAAAATATTATCACATTTGGTGATGGTGAAAATGATCGTGAAATGCTGAGAGAAGCTGGCATTGGTGTAGCGATGGGCAATGCACTACCGCACATTCAACAAGAAGCAAAGCTAGTGACAGACACGAATGATAATGATGGTATTTGGAAAGCATTGAAGGAACTAAAGGCTATTTAAGGATAAGTAAGGTTTATGACTGCGGAGTATATCCGCAGTTTTTTTTGTTTCGCAAACAAAAATTGCTATATATTTCGTACTCATTCTGATAAAATAAATAAGACATTATGGCGAATATGATGTTATTTTGTTAGAGGTGGAACTTGGTTATGAATCGCATAATAAGTAAGTTTTCATTATTCTAATCAGGAAAGGAGAGAAAGAATGGGAAAAAGTAAAGTTGTTGATGTACATATACATGTTTATCGAGCGGTTTTGAGAATGTCTCAAAGAGAATTAGCTGAAAAAGTAGGAGTTGCTAGACAAACGATTATTAAAATTGAAAGAAATAAGCAAAATCCTTCTTTATTGTTGATTCACGATATTGCTGAAGTGCTGGGTGTTACCATAGAACAATTATATACTTTCGGGGAAGAAGAAAACGAAACTGAAAAAACGGTTGAACTGGAATAAGGAATAAAGAGAGAAAAAAATAGTTCTTATTACGTTATTTTCAAAAAAGAGCATTGCAGGCATAGAAATATTCTAGCCTGCAATGCTCTTTCTAATAGGAGGTAACATTTTCTTATAGTCAAGCAGTTATTCGATTACTAAAACGCCATCCTTCAAAGCAAATGGATTTCCTTGGTTGATATGATCGTAAAACATAACACCATTTAAATGATCGATTTCATGTTGAACAACGATCGCTTCATAGTTCTTCAAGCGGATTTTTTGTTTGTTACCCGCAATATCCACATAAGAAAGTGTGATTTTGTTATGGCGCACTACATATCCAGGCACTTCACGGTCAACAGATAAACAACCTTCCCCTTCGCCAAGACAAGCATCTTGAACAGAATGGCTCAAGATTTTAGGATTATACATGACTGCGCTTAAGGTCGGTTCTGGATTTTCCAAATCACCGCTTGGTACATGAACTGCAATGATTCGTTTAGAAATATCTAATTGTGGAGCGGCTAAACCAACGCCTCCACGCAAAGCCAATTCCTCTGCTTTGACAGGATCTTGACTATTTTTCAAGAATTCCATCATGTCTTCGCCTAATTTAATATCTTTATCAGAAAGAGGCACAGGGACTTCTTTTGCCACTTCTCTAAGTGTTGGGTTTCCTTCACGGATAATATCCTCCATGGTAATCATGGGATAATTCCTCCTTTAATTATTCAAAAGTCTAGACTTGTCTTAGTTAGCCGCTAGATCTTTTCATTAATGTATGTATTCGCCTATATAGTTTATCATAAAACCATTAATAATGGGGATAAATTGTTCAAAAAACACCGACGAGAGCCAGCTTAGTCTTGCATTTTTTACAATTTTCCTGTAAAGTGTACCTGTATGAAATCATACCGTCTTTTACTTGGTTGTGCGAATCACCAACGCATTACTCAGTAGAAAGATGACTATTAAAGAAGAGGTGAAAAACATGGCAATGTCAAAAGAAAAGAAAAACGAAATCATTAGCGAATACGCTCGTCATGAAGGAGATACTGGTTCACCAGAAGTACAGATTGCTGTATTAACTGCTGATATCAATCACTTGAATGAACACGCTCGCGTTCACAAAAAAGATCACCATTCTTACCGTGGACTAATGAAAAAAATTGGTCACCGTCGTAACTTGTTAGCTTACCTACGTAAGACTGACATCCAACGTTACCGCGTATTGATCGAACGCTTAGGATTACGTCGTTAATCAAAGAAAGAAAAGTGAGGTTCCCAGTGAATCTCACTTTTTAGTAATGTAAAGAAATACCAAATTTTAGAAGTCTTTGGAAGGGTCTTTTCACTCTACTAACCAAATGAAAGGATTTAAAACATTAAATCTTTTCATTTGTTTAGTAGTCGATTCCCTTTTCCAAAGCGCAAAGGAGAACAGATATATGTCAGAAAAACAAGTGTTTAAAACAACTTGGGGCGGACGTCCTTTACAAGTTGAAGTTGGCCAATTAGCCAAACAAGCAAATGGTGCAGTCTTAGTTCGTTATGGAGAGACTGTCGTATTAAGTGCGGCTGTTGCTTCAAAAGATGCGAGAGATTTTGATTTCTTTCCATTAACAGTTAACTACGAAGAAAAAATGTACGCTGTAGGTAAAATTCCAGGCGGATTTATCAAACGTGAAGGTCGTCCAAGTGAACGTGCAACATTAACTGCTCGTCTAATTGACCGTCCAATTCGTCCGATGTTTGCTGAAGGCTTCCGTAATGAAGTTCAAATTACGAATACAGTTATGAGTGTTGAACAAGATTGTACACCAGAAATGGCTGCAATGTTTGGTTCATCTTTAGCTCTAGCAATTTCAGATATTCCATTCGACGGTCCAATCGCAGGTGTTGATGTTGGTCGTGTAGATGGTGAATATGTATTGAACCCAACCGTTGAACAATCTGAAAAGACAGATATCGAATTAACGGTTGCTGGAACGAAAAAAGCGATCAACATGGTTGAAAGTGGTGCTAAAGAAGTATCAGAAGAAGACATGCTTGGTGCATTGCTATTCGGTTTTGATGCAATCAAAGAATTAGTGGCTTTCCAAGAAGAAATCGTTGCCGCTGTCGGTAAAGAAAAAATGGAAATCAAATTATTACAAGTGGATGCTGATTTGAAAAAAGAAATCTTCGATGCATACTATGCTTCAATGAAAGAAGCTGTTATGACAGAAGAAAAATTAGCGCGTGAAGTGAATATCGAAGCTATTAAAGACCAACTAAAAGAAGCGTATGCTGAAAAATTTGCTGGTCATGAAGATGCAGACCAAGTAGCAAAAGAAGTTAAACAAATCGCAGAAGATCTAGAAAAAGACGTGGTTCGTGAATTGATCACGATCGATAAAATCCGTCCTGACGGTCGTAAATTAGACGAAATCCGTCCATTGGCATCAGAAGTTGGTATTTTACCGCGTGTTCATGGTTCAGGATTATTCACTCGTGGACAAACACAAGCGTTGTCTGTTGTGACATTAGCACCGCTTGGCGAACACCAAATCATTGATGGTCTAGGTGTAGAAGACAGCAAACGTTTTATCCACCATTATAACTTCCCGCAATTCTCTGTTGGTTCAACAGGTCGTGCAGGATCACCTGGTCGTCGTGAAATCGGTCATGGTGCTTTAGGTGAACGTGCAATGGCGCAAATTATTCCTGATGAAGCAGATTTCCCATACATGATCCGTGTCGTATCAGAAGTGTTAGAATCAAATGGTTCTTCTTCTCAAGCAAGTATCTGTGCTGGAATCTTAGCCTTGATGGATGCTGGTGTGCCAATCAAAGCACCAGTTGCCGGAATCGCTATGGGACTTGTTAGCGATGGTGAAAACTATACAATTTTAACAGATATCCAAGGTTTAGAAGATCATTTAGGCGACATGGACTTTAAAGTTGCAGGTACAAAAGATGGGATCACAGCTTTACAAATGGATATCAAAATCCAAGGAATCACTGAACAAATCTTGACAGAAGCACTAACTCAAGCGAAAAAAGCGCGTATGGAAATTCTTGCTGAATTAACATCAACATTAGCTGAACCTCGCCCAGAGTTAAGCAAATACGCACCGAAAATCGAAATGATCCAAATAGCTCCAGCTAAAATCAAAGATGTTATTGGTAAAGGTGGAGAAACAATTAACGGAATCATTGATGAAACTGGCGTGAAGATCGATATCGATCAAGAAGGTAATGTAAGTATTGCCTCTGCTGATGCAGATATGATCAAAAAAGCTATCAAGATTATTGAAGAGTTGACAAAAGAAGTGGAAGTTGGACAAGTTTACCTTGGTAAAGTCGTTCGTATCGAAAAATTCGGTGCATTCGTTAACTTGATCAAAGGAAAAGACGGACTAGTTCATATTTCTCAATTAGCGAATGAACGTGTAAATAACGTTGAAGATGTTGTAAAACTTGGCGATGAAGTCCTTGTAAAAGTTACTGAAATCGACAAACAAGGTCGTGTCAATGTTTCACGCAAAGCGCTACTAACTGAAGAAAATAAAGAAAAATAAGCAATCAGATTTTGCTTTTAATAGTCATTTTTTTAAAGCAGAGTAAGGCATTGAGCCTACTCTGTTTTTTTGTGAAAATGACTTTATTTAATAAAAATAGGTAAAGACGTACCACAGCTCTTTTGTTTGCCTTGAATTAGTGGTAAAATTATTGCTATCAGTCTAAAGATTATTCGGGGTGTCGATGTGAAAAAATTTAATCCAAATAAAAATATAATTATCACGCTGATCTTAGTGATCATAGTGGTTACGATCATTAGTTTGACCGCCGCTCATAGAGCAAATGACGGAAAAACCAATCTTGGTCAATCAGCAGTCAACGACAGCGTAGGGTTTGTCGACAAAATTATTGCGTTTCCAGGTAAAGCCATCAGCAATGGAGTATCGTCAATCAGCACACTTTTTAACACCTACGATGAAAATGTCCGCTTAAAAGAAAGAATCGACGGATACGGTGAACTATCTATCCAAAATAACAACTTAAAGAAAGAAAATGAAGCACTAAAAAAAGAATTATCATTGAACGAAACTTTAGGAAATTACGAAAAGGTGACAGCAACTGTTGTTACTCGTTCTCCTGATATGTGGCAAGATTTATTGATCGTCGATCGAGGCTCAAATGACGGTATCGAACCTAATATGGCAGTTTTGGCTCAAAAGGGTTTGATTGGTCGAGTGATCGAAGTGAATGCAACTACATCAAAAGTAGAACTATTAACCTCTAAAAATCAAAATTCTAATCATTTTCCAGTTCAGATCAATTCTGAAAAAGGAGATTCCTATGGACTATTAAAAAATTACGATGACAAAGAAAATACGTTGATTGTCAGCCAATTAGTAGGAGATATGGATATCAAAGAAGGCGATGTTGTTCAAACATCTGGATTAGGGCAAAATTCACCAGCGAATCTGCCGGTTGGAGTTGTTCAAAAAGTGAAACCAGACAGTTACGGATTAGACCGAGAAGTGTATGTTAAGCCGTATGCTGAAATGTATAATATACCCGTCGTGACTATTATCAAGAGACTAGCTGGAGCGGGGGAGTAAGATGCAAATGATGCGGAAAGAAAATGTTAAATATTATGCGCCGGTAATCTTCTTTTTATTGATGTTGATTGATGGTCAACTGACCCAAGCTGCAGGTAATTTAACAGATAATGTCTATTTTGCGAATGCTCACTTTTTATTGCTGGCCTTTTTAATGGCAGTGCCTAATCTATCTAAACGCTATTTATTGATCACAGCTTTAGTTTTGGGTCTGATTGCTGATAGTTACTATATAGGAATTATCGGAATATATACCGTTGCATTAGCGGCGACAGTCATGATGATGTATCGATTTCAGCGAGTGGTCCACACGAACCTATTGACTGCATTTTTTGGAATGATTATTTTTGTGACTACTTATGAACTGATTGCCGTTGGCTTGCAAATTATATTCCACCTATCAAATGTGGCGCCATTATTATTTATCACGAAAGTTTTAGGTCCAACATTACTTTTTAACATGCTAATATTTGTTATTTTTGCTTATCCATTGAAGAGATTATTCGCTAACGAATAGTCTCTTTTTACATGAATAACAAGATATGAGATGGTACAATTAGTATTATTTAAAAGGATGTTTTATTGAGCTTTGAATAATTATTCTTGTTATTTAATTATGCTGTATGAAACATTTTTGTAATGTCCTGTTTATCTGTATGTCATACTGCTATGTTACAATTACCTCGTTGTCAAATTAAACTAAGACTAAAAATACTCAGAAATTATAAAATACATAAAGTAAATGCCGGAGGAAAAAAGCGTGAAAAAAAGTATATTATCAGCATTGATGGTTTGTTCAGTTACCCTCACATCAGTTGCGTTACCTAGTGCTGCAATTGCAGATGACTATGATACAAAGATCGAGCAGCAAAACGAAATCATTAATGGACTGAAAACAAAAGAGACAGAAGCGGCAACTAAGCTAGCAGCGATTGAATCAGATATGTTGACTACGGCAACAAAAATCGATGAATTGACTGAGCAAAAAAAGACTCTTAAAGATGAAATCACAACATTATACGGTGAGATTTCTGATTTGAATGTTCGTATTCAAAAACGAGAAGTTCAAATGCGTAACCAAGCCCGCGATGTTCAGGTTAGCGGATCAAGCTCTAGTTATTTAGATGTTGTCCTTAACTCAGAATCAATCTCAGACGCAATCAACAGAGTGCAAGGAATTACAACGCTTGTTAAGGCGAATAATGATTTATTAGAACAACAAACTTCTGATAAAAAAGAGGTAGAGAAAAAGACCAAAACAGTAGAAACACAAATTTCTGTTTTAGAAACCTCTTCAAAAGAATTAAATGAAAAACAAGCTTCTTTAGATACGTTGAAACTTCAACAAGAGATTGCTAAAAATGATTTAGAAGCACAACGCTCAACAGAAGAAAATAAAAAATCTGAATATGTTGAACAAAAGGCTGCAGCTCAAAAGAAATTAGAAGAAGAACAAGCTAAACAAGCCAAACAGGCAGAAGCTCAAAGAAAAGCTGAGGCTGAGGCTGCAATGAAATTAGCAGAAGCACAAGCGGCTAATCCAGGTCTGGCCAAAACAAACGTTGTAGAAGAAAATGGAACGACAAATACAACGCCAGCTGCACCAGTTCCTGAAAAAACAGTAGAAAAACCTAGTGGTAACACTGGTGGCGGTAGCAGTATCGGTACTGGCGGAGTATCAGAAGCGAAGAAAAGAGCAGCTCAAATCGCTTTAAATGCGGTTGGACAGACGAATCCGACAGGATGGGGTCAAAGTGGCGAGTGTATCGTAGCGGTACAGAACTGGCTGAATGCAGCTGGCATTCGATTCTTACCAGGTGGTCCACACAGTGGCTATACTCAATCAGGAGCGGTTCAAGTATCTTGGTCTGATGTTCAAGTCGGCGATGTTGTTCAATATGAAAACGCGCTTAGCCCTGATGCTTGGTTAGACGGCGTTCATACAGTATTAGTCGTTGGTGTTAACGGCAGTTCAGTTCAGATCGTAGAATCTAATAATCCAGCAGGTTCCGGCTATGTATCAACAACTACAGGTTGGACACCAAGCCCATATGCAGCAAACTTTAGAGCAGTTGTATGGCGTTTTCCAGGATAATTAAAACAAAAAATTAAATGACCAGCAGCAAACTTCATCGAGTTTCGCTGCTGGTTTTTGTCGCGAAGACGGAAAACATAGGGATTTGATTCATATGCAAGAAAGCGTATGCCTGAGCGGGTTACAATCAACTTTCAAAAATGAAATACTCCTGTAACATTATCTTTATATGTATGACATGTGATTATGATACAATGACTTCGTTGTTAATAAAAGAATGAAAATTACTCAAAAGATGAACCATTATATGATAAGTAAAAAAGTCGGAGGAATGAATTTTGAAAAAAAGTATCTTACCATTACTAATGATTTGCACATTAACCCTTACATCTTTAGGATTACCTGGAGTTGCATCAGCAGATGAAGTGGATTCAAAAATTCAACAAAAAGATCAAGCAATTTCTGGATTGAAATCAAAAGAAGCGGATGCTCAAAGCCAAGTAGCTGCAGTACAAAGCCAAGTAGCTACTATTAACGAAAAAGCAGAAACTTTGTTAGCTGAACAAAGCAAATTAAGAACAACATCTACTAACCTAGAAAAAGAAATCACTCAATTAACAAAACGTATCGAAAAACGTGAAGTTGCTATCCAAAACCAAGCACGTGACGTACAAGTTAACGGTAACAGCACAAGCTATATGGATGCATTATTAAATGCAAAATCAGTTTCTGATGCTATTACTCGTGTAACAGCAATGTCTACGATTGTTAATGCAAATAATGACTTAGTGAAACAACAACAACAAGATAAAAAATCAGTAGAATCTAAAAAAGCTGAAAACGAAGAAAAACTTCAAGAACTTCAAGAGAATCAAGTAGAACTTGAAGCTCAAAAAGGCGATCTTGTTAAAGCAGAAGCTGATTTGAATGTATTACAAACAACTTTAGCTGCTGAAAGAGCAACTGCTGAAGATCAAAAAGCTGGTTTAGTGAAAGAAAAAGAAGCAGCAATCGCAGAACAAGCACGTATTGCTGAACAAGAAAAAGCAATTGCAGCAAATGCTAAAAAAGCGGCTGAAGAAGCAGCCGTTGCTAAAGCAACAACACCAAGTACAAGCACTACAACTGCTTCTTCTACTGAAGCATCATCAACTACAAACAGTTCAACAGAAGGTACTGGAACTTCTGAAACTGGAAATGTAACACCACCTGCTAATAGTGGAGATGTAACTCCTCCTTCTGGCAATAATGGTAATAATGATAACCAAGTAACACCTCCTGCAGGCGGTGGCGGCGGAAGTACACTACCACCATCAACTGGCGGTTCTGCAATCTCTGTTGCAGCAGCACAAGTTGGTAAACCATACGTTTGGGGTGCTAAAGGACCAGGAAGCTTTGACTGTTCAGGTTTAGTCTACTATGCATTCATGAACTCAACTGGCCGTAATGTCGGTGGTTATACAGTTGCACAAGAAAGTGCTGGTACACGTATCTCTGTTGGTGAAGCTCAAGCTGGAGATTTATACTTCTGGGGTAGCCCAGGTGCTTCTTACCACGTAGCGATTGCTACAGGTGGCGGCGGTTATATCCACGCTGGTAACGAAAGTACAGGCGTTGAATACAGCAATGTTGGTTCATTTACACCAAGTTTCGCTGTACGTATGTAATCAAATTTAACTTAATAATTTAAGAATCAGACAGTTGTCTGGTTCTTTTTTTGTATGCAAATTTAAAAGAAGCTTCAACGAAAAATCCGTTGAAACTTCACTATACTATTTAATATATTCTACTGTTAATTCCATAAACTCATTCACATCTTTAATCACTTGGTCGATCCCAGCTTGCCAAAAATCTGGTTTTGTTAGATCAACACCAAGATGCTTTTTAGCCAAATCTTCTGAAGTCATTGATGCAGTATCTCGAAGTAAGGCAATGTATTGATCTTCGAAATCACTACCTTGTTTATTTGCATAAGCGTAAATACCCATGCTAAACAAATAACCGAATGTATAAGGGAAATTATAAAACGGCACATCATCAATGAAGAAATGTAATTTACTTGCCCAAAAATGAGGATGGTAGCTACCCAAGCTATCTTGATAGCTTTCTTTTTGTGCTTCAAGCATCAGTTCAGTTATTTCATCTTCACTTAATAACCCTTTTTGACGTGCTTCGTAAAAATTATTTTCAAAAATAAAACGAGAATGAATATTCATAAACATTGCAATAGCATTTTGCATCTTCGTATCCAACAAATTGATTTTTTCTTCTGTTGTCTCTGCCTTTTTCAGTGTAGCATCTGCAACAATCAATTCTGCGAACGTACTAGCAGTTTCTGCAACGTTCATTGCATATTCTCGATCAAGTACTGGAAGATCCCACATCACGCTGCTATGGAAGGCATGGCCTAGTTCATGAGCAAGTGTTGCGACTTCATTGATTGAATTTCCAAACGTCATGAAAATTCTGGATTCTTGCGTTTCAGGAAGTTCCGTACAATATCCACCAGGACGTTTATCAGGACGATCTTCAGCTTCAATCCAGCTTTTTTCAAATGCTTCTTTTGCAAATGTCGCCATTTTAGGACTGAATTTTTCAAAATTCTCTAAAATAAATTCGGCTGCTTCGTCAAAAGGATAAGTTTTTTCTGTCAAATCACCTAAAATGATTGGTGCATCTTGATCTTGCCAGTCCATTTTATCTTTTCCGAATAATTGTGCTTTACGTGTTAAAAAGTCAATAAATGGTTGTTTATTTTTTTGGATTGTTGCCCACATAACATCAAGAGTTTCTTTTTGCATACGGTTATAATTCAATGGTTTTTCTAAGAAGTCAGTGACTCCATGTAGTTTGTATTCACTTAAACGGAAGCCGTCCAAATGATTTAAGGTATCTGCGAGTAAAGGCGCTTTCTCGCTCCAAGCTTTTTCCCATTCGTTGAATAGTTGTGCACGAACCTCTGAGCTGGGATCGCTCATCATTCGATTAAAGGCTTGACCAGCTGAAAGAGATAGTGTCTGACCGTCTTCTGTAAATGGAATCGAAATACTTGCCACGATTGTATCGTAATGGCTACTCCAAGCGTTAAGTCCGTCTAAAGTCAATGTATTGATAATGTTTTCTTCCTGCTCTGATAACAGCTGCATACCATTACGACGAATTTCATTTAAACGAAACGCAATCGATTCGAATACAGGTAAAGCCGTTAAAGTTTGCCAATGTTCATCAGAAATTTCTGTCAATTTCTTAGTGAAAATAGTTTCTGCTAACTGAATTGCAGGTAATAATGAAAAGAGATCGCCAGATAAGATCTTAGCTTTTTTATCTTTTGTATCAGCAGATGATAAGGCTGTGATAAAGCTGCTGCATTGTGAAAAACCATCAGAAATTTTTCCTTGTAACGTTAAAATTTGTTGTAACTCTTGATAATCAGCATCATTTTCTGGTGTCCATTGTTCAATCAACTGGTGATAAGTTTGGCTTTGCTCTTTCAATTCTTTTAAGCGTTCTTCCAGCTGTACCGAATGGCTGCCGCCAGGGAAAATGCTATCTAAATCCCAAACAAGCGAATAAGTCATATCTGATTCCTTCTTTCTTAAATCTTTTTTCTTCTAGTATATCATAAGAAAAATAGAATGAGTGATTGTTTATTTTGTAATAAAAGGCTAATATAGTAAATGAAACGAGGTGACGAATTGAAAAAATATTTAAAAAATAGTAACTTTTACATAGTTGTAGCATTCTTGATCATGGCTGTTCTGTTTTACAGTTCTTCGCAAACCTATGAACAGCAATCACAAGTTGGGCTATTAGACAAACTATTAAGTAATCATCCATTTGAAGAACAATTGAAAGGAATTTCGTTTAGCTATGCAGGGAGTGAAGTGAGTATCCAAGCAAGAGGCTACATAAAATTCGTTGAATTTTTCATTCGTAAAGGTGCTCATTTTGGCACGTACTTTTTATTAGGGGGCAGCTGGTTTATAGGCCTAAACATGAAGGTCAAACAACCACTTTTGGTCGGCGTTGTTGCATGGCTTACAGCAACAGGCTATGCTGGATTGGATGAATATCATCAAATGCTGACAGGTGGCCGAACACCGCTATTTCAAGACGTAATGTTGGATTCTATAGGCGCACTGACTGCGGTTCTTCTATGTTTAGTTGTAACCAGCATTAAAAAATTGCGAAAAAAATAACGATAGTTAAAGAATGATTCCATTTTATTTATCACAAAAATTAAAATTATAAAAAATAAAGAGGGATTATGCGAGACATAGTTGCTCTTTATTTTATTTTTTTCACAATTTAATTCAAAAATCGGTCTTTAGCAGGATGAAAGTTGGCAGAAAAAACTCTATGATAAGTAAGTCGAAGTAACAAAGGCTGAAAGAAATGAGGATATATCTGATGAAACGGTTCTGTAAAACGATATTGACGATAATAATGCTCTTAGCAATCAGCATTATTGGGCTTAAAATATACACATACAATAACACGTCAACTGCGGCAGCTATGATCGATCGTTTGAATCCGCTTGTCAAAACTGAAGTTTTATATGCTAAGACGACTAAGAACTATGAATACAAATACCCTGATTCAATCACTAAAATAGAAAACTTTGCTTACGTTCAAATGTGTTTTAATCAAAACGGAAAGGCAAGGAAAATCGAATATATCTCATTTGGAAAACAATTAGCGCCTGATAAATTCCTCAAAATAACCGCAAAAGGTCAAAGTGTTTTTAGCTGGGAAGAAATCAATGAACAGGATTTGCCGAATAAAGTTATTTCGTTATTGTAGTTAAATGAAAAAACTCTTATAGAGACGATAGTCAAATTTAAAAGAAACTCTTCTATAATAGAATTTGGGGAGTGATTAAATGGAGAAGCTAACGATTCATAAAAATAAAATAAGAGATACTGCAACGATCCCTAGTCTAGGAATGCTTGCATATAGAATTTTTACAGATACTGAGTGCATCAATATTCAACTACTGAGCGGAGAACAAGAAGAATGTACGATTCCGCTCAAAGACGGTGAAATGTTTAAGCTACGAGATGTAGATCTTTATTTGTCTGTTACCAATTAAAAAAATAAAAGTCAGATATGGCGACTGCTGAAAGGCGTTGTTGTATCTGACTTTTGTTTTTATATGCAACATTTAGAAGAAGAGTAAAAGTTGCAACTATTAAGAACAATAGTAAAATAGAAGGTAAACAAGCTTTACAGCTAATTTTCAAGGATGAATGAGCTCGTTTAGCATTAAACATGAGGAGGAAAAAAGAATGGCGGGACATAGTAAGTGGAAAAATATTCAAGGGCGAAAAAATGCGCAGGATGCAAAACGAGGAAAGATTTTCCAAAAATTATCAAGAGAAATTTATATGGCGGCTAAAGCTGGAGGTGCTGATCCTGCAACGAATGCAGCATTAAGACTAGTCATGGATAAAGCCAAGGCTGCTAATATGCCAAATGATAATATCGACCGTGCTATCAAAAAAGCCAGTAGTGCAGGAGAAAATGAACATTATGATGAGATTACTTATGAAGGATATGGACCCAATGGTGTGGCGATTTTAGTCTATGCTTTAACAGATAACCGTAACCGCACAGCAACCAATGTTCGAGTTGCTTTTACTAGAAATGGCGGTTCTTTAGGCGAAACAGGTTCAGTGAGCTATATGTTCGATCGTAAAGGCTATATTGCAATTGAACGTGCAGGTCTTTCTGTTGATGAAGATACGATGTTTGAAAATGTACTGGAAGCAGGGGCAGAGGATTTGGAAACATCGGAAGAAGTGTTTGAAATTTATACAGCGCCAGAAGATTTTACCACAGTCAGAGATACCTTGGAGAAAGACGGCTATACGTTGGCACAAGCCGAATTGACAATGATACCGCAAACTTTAGTAGAATTGGAAGATGAACAACAAGAGCAACTACAAATTTTGATTGATAAACTAGAAGAAGATGATGATGTATCTGAAGTTTTTACCTCAGCTGACATGTAATTCTATAGAAATAGTTGAAATGCTGACATAAAGTTGTCATCATTTCCATGTTAATTTATAGTCATCACATAAAAGGGGATGATACTAACGAAAGAAATCACAGATGTAAGTGTAGCGACTGTCTTTGAACATTATCCTGAAGAGTATCGAAAACCTCTATTGGCAGTTCGTGAACTGATTTTTGATACGGCATCACATTTAACTGTTGTCGGGGAGTTAGAAGAAAGTTTAAAATGGAATCAACCTTCTTATGCAACGAAAGTAAGCAAATCAGGTAGTCCAATCCGTATCGATCGTTTTGGTACTGATAAAATAGCCATTTTCTTTCATTGTCAAACAACATTAGTAGAGGAATTCAGAGCATTGTTTAGCGACGTTTTTGAGATTTCAAAAAATCGAGCAATCGTGCTTGATCCTAAAGAAGAATTACCAACGAACGAATTAACTTTTTGTATTGAACGAGCATTGACTTATCATAAAAGTTAAATGAAGGACTGTAAAATACACCTGCTCATGGGTGCATTTTACAGTCCTTATTTATTATATATTATCCTCGTTCGATAAATGTATAAGGAATTGATACAGTTCTACTTTTTTCTTCCCACAAAAGATGAAAAGCCGCCTCACCACACTGATCGATATGATGATCGATCGTAGAGAAATTGAGGAGTCTGCTAGAGAGTAAATTTTCCTCACCGATCACAGTCACCTCATCTAGAGAAACATGCTGCAAAATACCAGCGGCGACATCATCTCCATTAGTAACGATCACTTCAAGTTCCTTTACCTTTGAAAAATGAAGCCCAGCTTGGATGCCATCTTCGTATGTACGGCAGTTTCTAACAATCATTGACTCATCCGAATAGCCGATGATATCACTATAAGCTTGCAAAACCAATCCAGTACTAGCACTTTCTTTTTCAGTTCGGCCAACGGTTAAACCAATTTTATGATACCCTTGTTTTTTCAAACTAGTAAAAAGATCAACATAGGATGTTTCACGTTTGATCGAAACACAGGAAATAGGAAAATCTCCCGTATCTTCACAACAAACGATTGGTGCATATTTTAGATAACGTGCAATAGTTTCAAAAGAAACTTTCTTTGAAGTAATGATCATACCGTCCCAAGCTTTCGCAGCTAATTCATCTAAATAGTGTTTTTCGACTTTAGGATCATAATTAGTTGGAAGTAAGGTTACTTTATAGCCATCCTCAAAAGCGGCATTCAAGATACCACTGACGATTTTATCAGAATAAGGATGGTTGGCATAAGGGATCATGACTGCAATATGTTTTGATTTTCCACTACTTAAATCACGCGCTTTGGCGTTGGGAATATAATCAAGTTCATGCATGATTTTCAGGATTTTTTGACGTTTTTCTTCTGACACATACGGATGATTATTCAACACACGAGAAACGGTAGTGACAGAATAACCAGATAACTTGGCAATATCACGAATATTTGCCATAAGTGGCTCCTTTCAAACCTAGTAACTAACGCTTACAGGACGCAAAATACTGCTTAAAAAAAGGCATCAGATGATTGCCATAATCAATAAAATGATAATGTTCTTCCTGATAGTCAAAGCAAATGAAATCAATCTCACCTTCTTCTCCAAACGTTAGTCCTTCTATTTCAGCCAATTCTACTGCTTTATCGATCGGTTTGCAATAGTTATTCAAGCTACGAATAACAAGAACATCCTTTTCATTAGATAAAGAAACGAAGTAATAATCAAGGCCTAAATGATCGGTCAATTCAAGCATTCCATTTATCATAAATCGATTCCTCCTGTCTTTTGTTCAACTATAAAGTATGAAACGCGTATCAGGTCAAGAGGAAGAACTCAATTTATTTTGTTATAAGTGTTGGATGATGATTTCTTGATTGATTTGATCAATGTCAGCTTGCTTCATCTCAGGAAACCAATTAAGCACATTAGCTGTTGAATAGCTGATTGCTTTTTTTAAGACATCAAGATCTTCTAATTGTTCTAATGTCAGGTATTTAACCAAACCGCCTAAAAAGAAGTCACCGCAGGCAATTGGATTTTTGGCATGCACAGGAGGAACGGAAAGATGATAGATTTGTTTATTTAATTTGGCAATCACGCCTTTGGAGCCTAATGTGACGATGAAATATGGAATAGCAGCTACCGCTTCTGATTTGAGGAAAGAGGCATAATCTGCTAGAGCGTTGAAGCTGAAATCAGGAGCTAAATCGCATAATTCTTCATCATTGATTTTGATGACTTCAGGTTTTTCTTTATAAGCTTCAACTAAAGCAGGTCCGCTCGTATCAACAAAAAAGCGAATCTCTTGTCCTTTTAATTGTGCTTGGATTTGAGCGATATAATCATCAGGCATTCCTTTCATCAATGAGCCAGAGAATACAACCATATCTTTGGGTTGGATCGCATGAAGCAATTGATCGGTAAATGTTTTTAACAAAGCGGCATCTAGTACAAAACTATTTTCGTAAATCGGATAAATTTTTTCATTTTTCGTATCAACAATAATATTACAGAATCGTGTATTGATATCCACAGTAGTGGTTTGTAGCTGAATGTCTTTTTTTAATGCCAATTCTTGCAAATATGCGCCATTTCTTCCGCCTAGAATGGTGTGGATGCAATAAGGAACAGATGGCTTTTCAAAATCCATTGCATAAGCGACGTTAAAGCTTTTTCCACCTGCGAATTCACGAACATCATAAGGTCGGTTTGGTAGTGCTTCAGAAAAATCTTCTACTAAAAGTGTACGGTCGATTGCTGGATTTGGACAAATTAAATGGATCATTTGGAACAACTCCTTACATTTTATCGAAAAAATATTAAGCGGTTTCATTTTTACTTTAGAAATACCACATAAAAAAATAGAAAACGTGTTCTACTCTTTTATCCGTGTGCATTCCCTCATTACATCTTAAACGTTGAAAACTCTATTTTGTAATAGTCCCATTTTTTATAACTTTCAACATATTCTGCAATGGTTCCATCTTGCAACGTAGTCTTTTTTTTCTGGAAAACGATTGGTTCAGTCTCTGAAATAGCTAAAAGGTCCATAACATTTTTGGGTGTAGGAAATAAAATTTCATTTGTTTCAGTTGCGTGTTCGTCATACATATGAATCCCAAATTCTGTTTTAAAGCGTTCATAGATAGAATCGTAGTAGCTCAAGTCTTGAATATCAGGATTAATAAATCGATTCGGCAAATAGGTAAAATGCAAAATAAAAGAAACATCATCCACTTTACGAATCCGAGTGATTCGTCTGTAGGTTTGATCAGGAGCTAAGTTTAATTCGGCAAGTATTCTTGGTTCAGATTCCTCTGTGATGCTAAGGACCTGAACGGTTTCTGTTTTACCAGCAAAAATTTCAATATCTGTAAATTCGACTAATTTTCTTTTTCTAGAGCGAGAAACATAAGTTCCTTTTCCTTGATAACGTACTAGATAACCTTCTGATGCTAATTCCTGAATCGCTCTAATAACTGTGATCGAGCTAGCATTATATAATTTAATTAACTCATTTTCACTATAAAAACGATCGCCATGCTCAAATTCGCCAGATTTTATTTTATTTAGTAAGTCGTTTTTGATTTGTTGATACTTTGGGATTTTCATCGTGCACCTCCATATTCATCTTACTTAATATAATAAGTTAAAAGAGAAGAAATAGCCATGATTTTTAACGTTACTAGAGGAAAAAACTGATTAATCACTTACGCCGCTTCATTCTGGAGACTCGTTTTAAAATTAAATAAATAAAATAAAAAGATATTTATTGACAAATACTAAGTAAAGAAGTTAATATGTTAATATATTAACTGGAAGCGCTTTAAAGGAGAGGTGAAAATGCATACATTTGAAGTGAAAGAGGATTTTTTACTGGATGGGCAACCATTTAAGATCATGTCTGGTGCCATTCATTATTTTAGAATTAGACCAGAAGCTTGGTATCATTCGTTGTATAACCTAAAAGCTTTAGGTTTTAACACAGTGGAAACATACATTCCTTGGAATTTACATGAGCAAGAGGAAGGAAAATTTGATTTTAAAGAACAATTAGATATTCAAAAATTTGTACGATTAGCAGAAGATTTAGGATTATTCGTTATTTTGCGTCCATCACCTTATATCTGTGCAGAGTGGGAATTTGGGGGATTGCCAGCGTGGTTATTGAATTATCGTGAAATGCGAATTCGATCTTCTGACCCGATGTTTATAAAAAAAGTAGCTAATTATTATAAAGAACTATTTAAGCAAATCAGTCCACTGCAAGTGACTCAAGGTGGACCTGTCATCATGATGCAGTTGGAAAATGAATATGGATCGTATGGTGAGGATAAAGAGTATTTATTGGCGCTTTACGAGTTAATGCTAGAAAATCGAGTGACAGTTCCGTTATTTACCTCAGATGGTGCTTGGGATGAAGCACAGACTGCTGGAATGCTTTTGGACAAAAATATTTTAAGTACTGGGAATTTTGGATCAAAAGCTAATGAGAACTTTGCACAATTAAGTAATTTACACAAACGTCATAGGAAAAAGTGGCCGTTAATGTGTATGGAATTTTGGGATGGTTGGTTCAACCGGTGGGGAGAGGAAATCATCAGACGTGATCCAGAGGAATTAGCAGAAGCTGTAGGTGAGGTGTTAAAACTAGGTAGTATCAACTTATACATGTTTCATGGTGGAACGAATTTTGGGTTTATGAATGGTTGTTCTGCAAGAGGTCGTAAAGACCTACCTCAGGTAACATCGTATGATTATGATGCATTGCTGGATGAACAAGGAAATCCAACTGAAAAGTTTTTCTCGGTCCAAAGAGAAGTTCATGAATTGTTTCCTGAAATAGAACAATCAGAACCCCTTAAGAAAACAGCATTAGAACCTGCTGTAGCTGAACTAAAAGCAAAGGTTAGTTTATTCTCTATAGTAGAAATGATCTCACAGCATCATTCAAGCAAGTACCCTGAAAATATGGAAAAACTAAATCAAAATTACGGGTACACACTTTATCAAACAAAGGTACCTAAGCGCTCCGATGAAGAGTTTTATCGAGTGATTGATGCAAGTGATCGAGTTCATTTCTTTTTAAATCAAGAAAAAATTACTACACAATATCGCGATGAAATCGGAGAGAAGATTTTTTGCACACCTAATAAAGAACAAAATCAACTGGATATTTTAGTTGAAAATATGGGACGTGTGAATTATGGACATAAATTATTAGCAGATACGCAACGTAAAGGGATCCGTAGTGGAGTTATGTCAGATTTGCATTTCATTTGTGAGTGGGATCAGTACAGTCTAGATTTTTCGAAGCTTGACGGTATTGATTATAAACAACCTTGGATCGAAGGTACACCAGCATTTTATCAGTATGAACTTGCTGTGGAAAAGCCCGGAGATACGTATATTGATTTACAAAAATTTGGTAAAGGAGTGGTACTTGTTAATGGTTTTAACTTAGGTAGATTCTGGAATTGCGGGCCGACACTCTCGTTGTATGTACCAGCAGCTGTTTTGAAAAAAGGAATAAATGAAATCGTTATCTTTGAAACCGAAGGAGAGTGGTCAGAAAACATTGCGATGGAACCAAAGCCAAAATACAAAAAGTCACAGGAAGGGTAGTGGAGAAGATGAGTATTATTGCAGTAAGAATTGATGGAAGATTGATTCATGGTCAGGTAGCTAATCTTTGGACAACTAAATTAGATATTAGCCGTATTATGGTTGTCGACGATGAAGTGTCAGAAAATGCGATCGAAAAAAGTGGATTAAAATTAGCAACGCCAGCTGGTGTGAAGTTAAGTGTTTTACCGATTGAAAAATCGGCTGCTAATATTTTAGCTGGAAAGTATGATTCACAAAGGCTATTAATCATCGCTAGAAAACCAGATCGGTTACTAAAACTAATTGAATTAGGCGTGCCGATCAAAGAAATAAATGTTGGCAATATGTCTCAGAGTGAGCATTCAAAATCAATCACTAAGTCAATCAATGTGTTAGATAGCGATATTGAAGATTTCAAAAAAATTGCTGCTGCAGGTGTGAAACTTGTGTCTCAAATGGTTCCAAGTGATAAATCAGAAGATTTTATGAGTTTGTTGAAATAAACCTTTAGCATTACGGGCCAGCCTCTCGGGAAAAAGATAAAACCTGAATGAGACAAAAAGCGTCTTAGTCATTTTTTCCTATTTTTCAGTCAAGGCTGGACGAGCTTGTGCAGCTTTTAATGTTATCTAGTTCCACGGGCTAGTCTCTCGGGAAAAAGATAAAAAATAAATGAGGCAAAAAGCACCTCAGTTCTTTTTTCCTATTTTCCAGTCGAGCCTGAACGAGCCCGTTATACTTTTAAATTATCTAGCTTCACGGGCTAGCTCTTCGGAAAAAAGATAAAAATGGAGTGAGACAAAAAAGCGTCTCAATCAATTTTTCCTATTTTCCAGTCGAGCCTGAACGAGCCCGTTACACTTTTAAATTATCTAGCTTCACGGGCTAGCTCTTCGGAAAAAAGATAAAAATGGAGTGAGACAAAAAGCGTCTCAATCAATTTTTCCTATTTTTCTGTCAGAGCTAAATGAGCCCGTTACACTTTTAAATTAGGAGGAATATCAATGGCAATTCAATGGTGGCAAATTTTATTATTAACGCTTTATGCAGGGTATCAAATTTTGGATGAATTACAGATTTATTCAGCGTTTAGTCAACCGGTTTTTGCTGGGTTAGTGACAGGTTTGATTATGGGAGATGTAACAGCAGGGTTGATTATTGGTGGAAGTATGCAATTGACTATTTTAGGAGTGGGTACTTTTGGCGGCGCTTCCAGAATTGATGCGAATTCAGGAACCGTTTTAGCGACTGCTTTTTCAGTAGGTTTGGGGATGAATCCAGAACAGGCGATTGCTGCGATTGCGGTGCCAGTAGCTAGTTTAATGATTCAAATGGATATTCTTGGTCGTTTTACTAATACATTTTTTGCTCACAGAATAGATAGCAATATTGAAGCAATGAACTATAAAGGAATTGAACGGAATTTCTTATTAGGAGCGGTGCCATGGGCGCTTTCAAGAGCGTTGCCAGTCTTCTTTGCTCTTAGTTTTGGTGGCGGTTTCGTGGACAACGTTGTAGGTTATTTGAATACAGATCTTAAATGGTTAGGTGACGGATTATCAGTTGCAGGGGCTGTTTTACCTGCTGTCGGTTTTGCAATTTTATTAAGATACTTACCAGTCAAAAAACATTTATCTTATTTGATTTTAGGTTTTGTACTCACAGCACTTTTAACCACTGTATTTGGCAATATTCAACTATTAGGTGGAGCAGTTGCAGGTGTCGCAAAAGATTTTGCGCCAATGTTTACTAATTTACCAATGCTTGCGATTGCGTTGATCGGGTTTGCTTTGGCTTTAAACGAGTATAAAAAATCAGTTGCGCATCCTGTTGTTGTAAAAGATCATTCACAAGAAACAAATGAAGGAGAGATCGAAGATGACGAAATCTAACTATAAATTAACTAAAAAAGATTTTAACCAAATCAATAAGAGAAGTTTATTCACCTTTCAATTAGGTTGGAACTATGAACGGATGCAAGGCTCAGGGTACTTGTATACGATTTTACCCCAGTTAAGAAAAATGTATGGCGATGATACGCCT
The DNA here is from genome assembly GCF_017316105.1 of Candidatus Enterococcus ikei. Classification (NCBI taxonomy): domain Bacteria; kingdom Bacillati; phylum Bacillota; class Bacilli; order Lactobacillales; family Enterococcaceae; genus Enterococcus; species Candidatus Enterococcus ikei. The sequence continues at coordinate 43,290 of NZ_JAFLWD010000032.1, read as the reverse complement.
GAACTAAAAGAAATGATGAAAACTCATGCACAATTTTTCAACACAAGTAATTTCTTAAATACGATCATTACAGGAATTGACTTAGCGATTGAAGAAAAAGAAGGGATTTCTGCAAAGGATTCAGTTGCTGGGATCAAAGTTGGGTTGATGGGACCGTTTGCTGCAATTGGTGATTCGATTTTTGGGGCTTTAGTGCCAACAATTTTTGGAGCGCTGGCAGCGAACATGGCCGTAAATGGTAATCCGATTGGTGCGTTTATTTGGATGGCGGCACAAATTGCTATTATGATCTTTCGTTGGAAACAATTGGAATTTGCTTATAAAGAAGGGATTTCTTTAGTAACAACCATGCAAAGTAGACTTACCGCAATGACGAATGCGGCAACCTTGATGGGTGTTTTCATGGTTGGAGCTTTAGTTGCAACCATGATCAATGTACATTTTGCTTGGGCACCTTCAATTGGAGATTTAACCATCAATGTTCAAAATAATGTGGATATGATCATGCCTCGTTTATTACCAGCTGCAATTGTTGGTGGGGTGTATTGGTTACTTGGAAAGAAAAATATCACATCAACTAGAGCCATTTTTATCGTATTGATCGTTTCAGTAGCGTTATCAGCTTTAGGTGTGATTTCAAAATAGTTGGGAGGAACTTGGTTTGACTAATTTAGTGTTGGTGAGTCATGGCAATTTTTGTACAGAATTAAAAAACAGTTCTGAGATGATCATGGGGGCACAAGACAATATTTATACCGTACCCTTATTACCTGAAGAAGGTGAAAAAGAGTTTGTAGCAAAATTTGAAGCAATTACACAGTCATTAGATGATTTTATAGTTTTCTCAGATTTGTTAGGTGGGACGCCTTGCAATATCTTATCGAAAAAAATAATGGCTGGAGAAACATTTGAATTATACGCAGGAATGAATCTGCCGATGGTCATCAGTTTTGTCAATGCAAACTTATTAGGAGTTCAAGGTGATTTTGTGACGGAGGCGAAAGAAAGTACAGTCAATGTCAATGACTTACTGGTAGCTGCATTTGATGAAGAAGATGAATAGATAGGAGTATGAAGTCAAATGGAATTATTTAAAGAAACACAAGAGAATCTTGAAAAAATTGGAGCAGGGATTACAACGCAAGAAATAAAACAACAACCGATTTTATGGCAAGAAGCCTTTGATAATTATAAAGATCAGCAGGAAAAAATCGACCAATTTATCACTGTAATAGTAGCAGAAAATGGCAAAAAAATTCGTGTGATTTTTACTGGTGCAGGAACCTCAGCCTATGTTGGTGATTCAATTACACCATACTTGAGCAACAAAGGAAACCGAGAAAATTTTATTTTTGAAAGTATTCCAACAACAAATATTGTCTCTAATCCTCGTGATTATTTACAAGAAGATCAGCCGACGATTTTGGTCTCATTTGCTCGTAGCGGCAATTCTCCAGAATCGGTAGCTACTGTGAAATTAGCTAAGCAGCTAGTCAAAAATCTCTATCAAATGACTATTACATGTGCTAAAGATGGTCAGCTTGCCCAAGAAGCAGCAGGTGACGAGAATCATTTATTATTGCTTATGCCTGAAAAATCCAATGATTTAGGCTTCGCTATGACAGGAAGTTTCACCTGTATGCTGTTAAGTGCCTTACTGATTTTTGATACAAGTAGTATGAAGGAAAAAGAGTTATTTGTGCAACAGACCATCAAAATGGGCGAAGAAGTCATCACAAGAGAGTCTGAAATTGAACATGTGCTATCAGGCTCATTTGATCGAATTGCTTATTTAGGTTCAGGCAGTTTGGCTGGTTTAACGAGAGAGGCACAATTGAAAGTTCTAGAACTAACAGCTGGAAAAATTACGACTATTTTTGATTCGTCTGTTGGCTTCAGGCATGGACCAAAATCCTTCATCAATGAAAAGACACTGGTTTTCGTCTTTGTCAGCAATGATTCCTACACTAGAAAATACGATCTAGATATTGCAGAAGAAATCAAAGCAGACAATATTGCAGCGGAGATTGTGACGTTGGATGTAGAAGGGAAAGAAAATTTCTCTGGTCAACGGTTCACCTATAAGGTCGGTGGAGAATTACCAGAAGCTTATCTGGTCTTGCCTTACGTGTTATTTGCTCAAACTATAGCACTTCATAGCTCTTTAAATGTTGAAAATACACCAGATACGCCATCTGCTTCCGGCACAGTCAATCGTGTGGTTAAGGGAGTCAACATTTACGAGTATCACAATTAAAATTCAAAAAATCGAGGAGAAAGCAATGTTAAAAATTACAGCTGCCAAAAAAGCAGCGATGGATCGTTTATCAACAAAAAATGGCATTATTGAAGCTTTGGCAATTGATCAGCGTGGCGCTTTGAAGAAAATGATCAAAGCATTGGATGAAGAACCGACTGATCAGCATATCATTGATTTTAAAACAATGGTTTCCAAGGAGTTAACGCCGTTTGCTTCTGCGATTCTATTAGATCCAGAATACGGAATACCAGCTGCCGAATCCAGAGATCAAGAAGCAGGCCTGTTATTGGCTTATGAAAAAACAGGTTACGATGCTTCCACACCAGGACGTTTACCAGATTTATTAGAAGATTGGTCTGTTATACGTTTACGTGAAAAAGGTGCAGATGCTGTTAAATTTTTACTTTATTATGATGTAGATGAGCCTCAAGAAATCAATCATCTAAAGCATGTGTTTATCGAGCGTTTAGGCAGTGAATGCTTGGGTGAGGATATTCCGTTTTATTTAGAATTAGTTTCTTATGATGCCAAAATTACGGATGTATCTTCTAGTGAGTATGCTAAAATCAAGCCGCGTAAAGTGATCGAGATGATGAAAGAATTTTCAAAACCACAATATAAAGTCGATGTATTAAAAGTAGAAGTTCCAGTAAATATGAATTATGTTGAAGGAATCGGTGCGGAGAAAGCAGTTTATTCTCGGGCAGAAGCTTTGGCGTATTTCAAGCAACAAAGTGAAGCCACACACTTGCCATTTATTTTTCTAAGTGCGGGCGTTTCTGCTCAAATGTTCCAAGATACCTTGGCGTTTGCTAAAGAAGCAGGATCTACCTTTAATGGTGTGCTTTGTGGTCGTGCAACATGGAAAGATGGCGTTGCTCCGTTTGTTGAAAATGGAGAAGAAGCTGGGCACAACTGGTTACGTACAGAAGGAAAAGAACATATTCAACAACTGAACGAAGTAGTCGAGCGTACAGCAAGTTCTTGGCATGATAAGGTAGAGGTAATAGAGTAGATGAGTTGCTGTAAGTGAAATCAAGTGTGTCAAAAAATCCAGAATGAGGCTAAACTAATTTTCCTAACCTCCTTCTGGATTTTTATGAATAAAGGCTGTTGCAAAGGAATTTGATTAATTGAAATGATAATGTATTCAAAGAGGGAGAGTGACAACGGAATGAAAAAAAAGTGTATGACATCTATTAGTATCTTAGCATTAATGACCTGTGGAGCTTTGCTTGGAGCAAACAATGTTTTGGCAGATGAGAACAGTAGTCAAAATCAAACTCAGATCGCAACTGAACCGACAGCTGTGGCAAATTATTGGCAAACGAATTTTCAAAGTGGACAGTTAGGCAATTGGCAAGACTTAGTTGGCGGTACTAATAGAACATTAAAAAATAATGCACTTGATATTTCTCGAAAAACTACTGCAGGAAATAACGCAGTATCAGTCAATTTAGACTCGCCTGTAAAAGCTGATGGAGAAATAGAAACCTCGTTCAAATTTAGTGGTGGAGAAGGTCGGACGGGGATAATCGTCAGAGGCGCTTCAAAAGATAGTTGGGTTTTTGTCGGATTTAATGTAAATGGCAAATGGATCGTTGAAAGTCCAACTTCTTGGAACGATGGGATTTCTGGTCCTACCTTAGTGCCAGACACTATGTATGTTTTAAAAGTTCGTTATGTTGGAACGAAGATCACTATTTGGTTAAATGGCACTCAATTTTATGATGGGGAACCAGTATTAGCTAACGGCACTAAAATTCCAACAGCTGCAGGACGCGTTGGTTTTAGAACATGGTATGATCAAAAAACAGTAAGTTATAACTATTTTAAAAACGGAGACAGTGGAACGATTCCTGAGCTAGTGCCGGAAATCATCGAATTGACACCTGTTAAACTCTTTACGAAAGTAGGCACAGCACCTGTGTTACCTGCAACAGTGAAAGCAACATACAATACTGGGAATCAAAAAGAAGAGTCTGTTACTTGGGACGCTATTGCCCCAGAAGCTTATCAAAAAGTTGGTAGTTTTGATGTAGCGGGAACTGTTGCAGGAACAGCGCTAAAAGCGAAAGCTACAGTAACGGTCATTGCTGATGGTAGTGTTGAAGCAGGAGATAAAATTTCATCAACAGATATTACCGCTGTTTTAGATCCGACGTTTCCAAGGGTGATTCGTTATGAAAATCCCGCTGATAACAAAATCATTTTTAAAGGACAGCAAGAAAAAATCAGCCAAGTGCTGGTTGATGGAAAACCGTATGAAGCAACTGCCGTGAAAGAGTCGATGACTAAAAACAATGCGATTTATCAAGTAACAGTTCCGGCGATTGGGTTGAGTTTTAAAGTTAGTTTTACTGTTGCTGATGGTCAAGAAGTTGCAATGAAAATAACGGATATCAAAGAAGGAACAACAAAAATCCATACACTTGCTATTGCAAACCAAGGCTTGCTTTCTGTAAACAGTACCGATGCAGGTGCCGCATTCTCCGGTGTAGTCATGAACACGGGGACGAATGCGAATAATAGTAATAAAAATGGAGATACTTTCCAGAATTTAGTCACTTCAAATGAAGTTGGAACAAAGCAATATATGTACGGATTTTTAAATACGAATGATTATGCAGCTAGTTTCTGGACTAACGCATATGGTGACGGTGCCGTTGATAATAGCGATAATAATCGTATTTACAAACAAACAAAAGAAACGAGCGGCGGCTATGTTACATCATTATGGAGTGGCTCTTGGACCTATCGCCCATTTGATGCGCCAAACACATACCTAACGGGGGAAATTCCTGAAGTGAAAATCAAGTTTGCTAAAGACTTAAATGGTGATGGCAAAGTGGATTGGCAAGATGCAGCAATCAATTATCGCGCAATCATGAATAATCCAGTGGGGGCTGAAAAAGTACCTGAGTTGGTCAACCAACGCATTCCATTTAACTTTGCAAGTCAGGCGACAAACCCATTTTCAGTGACACTTGACGAAACAAAACGAATTTATAATCTGACCGATGGCTTAGGACAAATGAACTTATTAAAAGGTTATCAAAACGAAGGGCATGACTCAGCTCATCCAGATTATGGTGATGTTGGTAAACGTCAAGGCGGAGCTAAAGATATGAACCAATTGATCGACGATGGTCATAAGCTGAATGCTATCTTTGGTGTTCATGTCAATGATACTGAATCTTATCCAGAAGCGAAATCATTTAATGAAGAATTGATCGATCCGACCAAACGAGGGTGGGATTGGCTTGACCCATCATATTTCATCAAGCAACGACCAGATACGATTAGCGGTAACCGATTAAATCGTTTTAAAGAGTTGAAGACCAACGTGCCAAACTTAGATTATATTTATGTTGATGTCTGGGGCAATCAAGGCGAAGCAGGCTGGTTAAGTCGTCAGCTAAGCAAAGAAATCAATGGACTTGGTTGGATCACGGCCAATGAATTTCCAAATGCCTTAGAATATAACTCAATTTGGAATCATTGGTCAGCTGAAAAAGCTTACGGTGGAACTTCAATGAAAGGATTTAACAGTAATATTGTACGTTTTATCCGCAATCATCAAAAAGATACCTGGATCATTTCTGATAATCCATTGTTAGGCGGAGCAGAATTTGAAGCCCATGAAGGTTGGGTTGGCAAAACGAATTTTAATACGTATAAAGAAAAAACATTTGCAATCAATGTTCCCACAAAATTCTTGCAACATTACCAAATCACAAATTGGGATACGACAACCGCTACAAGTGGTCAAATTTACGGTACGATCAAATTAGCAAATGCGGCTGACAAGGTAGTTGTGACACAAAAAGATGCCAATGATCAAAGACGTGTGATGCTAAATAACATCGAAGTATTAAAAGGGAATACTTATCTAATCCCGTGGACAGTCAATGGTGAAGATAAGCTCTATCATTGGAATGAAACTGGCGGCTCAACCACTTGGACAATTCCAGAAAAACTTCAAGGGAAAACGAACTTACATTTATATGAATTGAGCGATCAAGGTAGAAAAGATAAAGGGCTAGCTGTTAGATCAGGAAATCAGGTAACAATTCAAGCAGAAGCTAAAACGCCTTATATTATTGCTGAACCTACGACAAAAGAACCGCTAAAATTTGGAACAGGGACACTAGTAAAAGATCCAGGCTTTAATGAACAGGATACCTTAGCTAAAAACTGGCGAGTCATCCAAGGCGATGCAACAGTTATTAAAGATCCAAATGGCGATTATGTTCTGAATGCTGGAAAAGCTGCAATGAATATCCAGCAAGCATTAACAGTACCAAAAGCAGGGAAATACAGTATTTATGTAAATACTGAAACTCACAATCGAAAAGCAAGTATAACTGTGGATATCGATGGGAAGAAATATACTAAAGAATATAAAAATTCTGTCGTTCAAAATTATATTCAAGCCGATATTAATCACACCAGCAGTAAATATCCTCAATACATGCAAAATGCTAGAGTAGATTTCGTGGTTCCAGAGAATGCGAAAAAAGCGACACTTACTTTAGCAGCAGAAGTTGGCAGTAATGTCACTAAATTTGATGATATTCGAATCGTTGAACGCCAAACAGACGTGAGCAATATAACAAATGAAACGATTGTTAAACAAGATTTTGAAGATACTCAGGCAATAGGTTTGTTCCCATTTGTGAAAGGGCAAGCTGGTGGAGTGGAAGATCCACGAATTCACCTATCAGAAAAAAATGAACCCTATACCCAATATGGTTGGAATGGCAATAAAGTATCAGATGCCTTAACAGGCAATTGGTCGCTAAAAGCGCATAAACAAGGCGCAGGATTAATGCTACAAACGACGCCGCAAAATATATTATTTGAAGCAGGGAAAAAATATACAGTCAGCTTTGATTATCAAACGGATGGACAAAATGTTTTTTCTGCTGGCTCTGTGACGGGTGAATTTAAAACACTCACAGACTTGAAGAAAGTAGGCGAAATCTTATCAACTTCAGTAGATGGAAAAACCAAAAAATATCAAGCAGAAATTGTTGGTGATGCTTCAGGAAATACAACATTCGGTATTTATACAACAGGTGGAGCTTATGACTTAGTTATTGATAATTTCACAGTAACTGTCAAATCTACAAAATAATATCCTTTGATTTTTTAAAGGAGGTTGGGACGGAGTTGTTTCTGCTCCCACCATTTATTCGGATTCCAAGTGAGTGGGACGTGACTCAAAGAGTTATGTTCCACTCACTTTTTTCTCTGAGCAGATAGTATGAGGGCTCTTCTTTGTCTTTATAAATACCAGCGAGTATACTCAAAAGTAAGAGAGAGTTTCCACAAATTAAGTAAAGGAGTCGTTAAAAAATGATAAAAATCAGTCAAGCAAAAATGGATGCACTAAACCGTTTGTCCAATGAAAAAGGCTTGATCGAAGCCTTGGCGATCGATCAACGAGGGTCATTGAAAAAAATGATTGCTGATGCTAGTACAGTGACAAATGGAGAAGAAATCATCGACTTTAAAAAAGTTGCTTCACAAGAACTAACACCCTATGCTTCCGCGATTTTACTTGATCCAGAATACGGGTTACCTGCGACAAAAGTTCGGGATAAAAACTGCGGATTATTGTTAGCTTATGAAAAAACGGGTTACGATGCATCAACACCCGGTAGAATGCCAGATTTATTAGAAGACTGGTCAGTATCACGTTTGAAAGAAGCCGGAGCAGATGCAATCAAGTTTTTACTATATTATGATCCGGATGAACCTACTGCAATCAATCATTTAAAACATGTCTTTGTTGAACGATTGGGCAGCGAGTGCTTAGGTGAAGATATTCCACTTTTTGTTGAGATCGTCACCTATGATACTGAAATCACAGATGCTGGTTCAGCCGCATTTGCTAGAGTCAAACCACATAAGGTCTTAGAATCAATGATCGAATTTTCTAAACCCCACTATCATATTGATGTGTTAAAAATGGAAGTGCCAGTTAATATGAATTATGTGGAAGGTTTTGCTGAGAATGAAGTGGTTTATAGTAGAAAAGAAGCCTTAGACTATTTCAAAAAACAAAGCGAGTTGACCGAATTGCCGTTTATTTTTCTTAGTGCCGGAGTTTCAACGAAATTATTCCAAGAAACATTAGAGTTTGCTAAAGAAGCTGGTTCTAAGTTTAGCGGTGTCTTGTGCGGACGTGCGACTTGGCGTGAAGGAGTTAAACCATTTGCCGCAAAAGGAGAATCTGCTGGTCGTGATTGGTTTGCGACACAAGGCAAAGAAAATATAGAAACTTTGAATGAAATCGTTGAACGTTGCGGCACTTCTTGGCGATCAAAGGTTGAGGTTGGATAAAAAAACGTCTGGAGTAAATCGAGTCACGATTTATTTCAGGCTTTTTTTATAAATTATGAATTAAAAAATAAAGAGAAAATAAATATTTTTTCTATGTATTGCGGATAAACTTTCATTAAACTATAATCTAGTAAGTGGCTTATTATTCAAAAAGATAAGCAATGAGTAAGAGAGGATCCTGAACAATGAAAATTGGTATTCCAAAAGAAATAAGAATTGGCGAAAATCGTGTAGCATTACCAGCTGCTGGGGTTTTAGACCTTGTGAAACACGGTCATGAAGTATTTGTCGAAACAAATGCTGGACTCGGTGCTTCGATTCATGATGAAGAATATGTTGCCGTTGGTGCAACAATTGTAAAGACTGCCCAAGAAGCTTGGGCACAAGAATTAGTTTTAAAAGTAAAAGAACCATTAAAAGAAGAGTATCAATACTTAAGAGAAGATTTGACGCTATTCACATATCTTCATTTAGCAGCCAATAAGCCATTAGCTGAAGAATTAATGAAGAAAAAAACGAAAACGATTGCTTATGAAAGTGTTCAATTAGCCAATGGCGAATTACCTCTGTTAGCACCAATGAGTGAAATTGCCGGACGTTTAGCGGCTCAGATCGGTGCGCAATTTTTAGAAAAAGTTCCAGAAGGAAAAGGGATTTTACTTGGCGGTGTTCCAGGTGTGAAAAAAGGCAAAGTAGCGATCATCGGCGGTGGAATCTCAGGCTGTAATGCGGCTAAAATCACTCTAGGTCTAGGTGCAGATGTCACGATTTTAGATGTAAATATCAAGAAACTGCAAGAAATCGATAATCAGTTTAATGGCGCTGTAAAAACACTTGTTTCAAACCATTTCAATATTCAAGAAGCAGTGAAAGATGCGGATCTTGTGATTGGAGCAGTCTTGATCCCTGGGCGTAAAGCCCCTGTTTTAGTCTCAGAAGAAATGGTGGCTTCAATGCCGGAACATTCAGTAATCGTGGATATTGCCATTGATCAAGGCGGGATTTTTGAAACCATCGATGAAGTGACTACTCATCAACATCCAACCTATATTAAACACGGTGTGATTCATTATGCTGTGGCGAATATGCCAGGAGCTGTTCCGCAAACAGCAACGTTTGCTTTAGCTAATGCGACATTACAGTATGTAGTAGAATTAGCAAATAAAGACTTTGAACAAGCAGTTGAACAAAATCCAGCATTATTAGCGGGTGTGAATACTTTAAATGGCGGGATGACCAATCATGCGGTTGCAACTGATTTAGATTTACCTTATTCTTCCGTTCAATCTATGTTATAAATAGCTAAAATTATCAGGAGGACGATTATACCAATGACAAAAAAAGAATCTTTACATTTAATCGAGCGCTTATCCAATGCATCAGGTGTTTCAGGTTTTGAAGACGATGTTGTGGCGATCGCTAAGGAATTTTCAACATCTTTTGCTGAAGTATCCGAAGATCATATTCGCAATGTCTACATGAATGTCGGAGAGCATAAAGCAGATAAACCAACAATCGTATTTGATGCGCATAGTGACGAAGTTGGTTTTATCGTTCAAGCTATCAAACCAAACGGAACCTTGCGTTTTCTACCTTTAGGCGGTTGGGTACCAAATACAGTACCAGCTCATCGTGTACGCATTAAAACAGCAAATGGCGATGAAGTTCCAGGGATTATTGCCAGCAAACCACCACACTTTATGACAGAAGCAGAACGCAAAGAAGTTCAAACCATTGATGATATGGTGATTGATGTGGGCTGCACTAGTGCTGAAGAAGTTACAGCTAAACTAAATATTGCCATTGGTGATCCAGTGATTCCGGATGTTGCATTTGAATATCTTGAAGCAACTGACGTAATGCTGGGCAAAGCGTTTGATTGCCGTATTGGTTGTGCTTGTTTACTTGAAACGCTGAAAGAATTATCTGAAAAGGAATCGGAATTCAATTTGATTGGCACGATGACTGCTCAAGAAGAGGTCGGCGAACGTGGAGCGACTGTTGCCATGAATAATGTCAAACCAGATCTAGCGATTGTGTTTGAAGGTTGTCCAGCAGATGATACGTTCTCAGAAGACTATATGATCCAGTCTGGCTTAAAACGTGGGCCGATGTTGCGGAATTTCGATGTTTCTATGATCACCAATCCACGCTTCCAACGTTTTGCCAAAGAAACAGCAGAAAAATATGGTCTGCCAATGCAAAGCTCGGTCAGAAAAGGTGGCGGAACTAATGGGGCGATCATCAATTTAACAAACAAGGGCGTACCAGCGATCGTGATCGGAGTACCAGTTCGCTATGCACATACGCATTACGGCTATGTAGCTTACGAAGATTATCAAACAGCACGTCAACTAGCAGTTGCTATTGTGAATGACTTAACGGCAGACATGATCAACAGCTTTTAATGATAGAAAAGAAATTAGGGGGAATCACAAAAATGAACATGAAAAAATGGGCATTAACAACAGTAGCTGCAAGTGCATTGATTTTATCACTGGCTGCTTGTAATTCAGGAAGCAAGAAAGAAGAATCAACTGGAGATAAAAAACAAGTCCTAAAAGTATTGGAAAGCGCTGAGCTGCCAACGATGGATATTTCTCAAGCAACAGATGTTGTCAGTTTTTCAGCTATTAGCCAAGTAATGGAAGGATTGTATGAATTTGCGGACGACAGTACTTCAGCACCAGCAATTGCCGAAGAAGTTGTTACACCAACAAATGATGGGAAAACATATACGATCAAATTACGTAAGGATGCTAAATGGAGCAACGGCGATCCAGTTACAGCAAATGATTTTGTTTATTCATGGAAACGTACGGTCGATCCAAAGACGGGCTCAGAATATGCTTATCTATTTGATGGTTTTGAAAACTATAAAGCAATCTCTAAAGCTGAAAAACCAGCTTCTGATTTAGGAGTTAAAGCGCTAGATGATCATACCTTAGAAATCAACTTAGAATACCCGATTCCTTATCTATCCTCTCTTTTAGCAAAACCAACGTTCTATCCATTGAATGAAAAATTTGTTGAAGAAAAAGGAAAAGAATATGGAACAAACAGTGATAATCTACTTTACAATGGCGCATTCACGCTTGCTGACTGGGATGGAACTAGCATCACTTGGAATTATATCAAAAATGATCAGTACAGAAATGCAGACAAAGTTAAGCTAGACGAAGTTAATGTTCAAGTAAGTAAAGAAATCGGTACGAATGTGAATTTATTTAAAGCGGGTGAAACAGATATTGCTCCAATCAAAGGAGAATATGTGGATCAAGAAATGGACAATCCAGAATTAGTTACTCGTATTTATCCATCGACATCTTATTTGCAATATAACACTGAAAATAAAGTATTTGCCAACAAAAATGCTAGAAATGCAATCACAAAACTGATCAACTCAGATCAAATTGCTAAAAATATTCTAAAAGACGGCTCAATGGCAATCGAAGCGTTTGTACCAAAAGGAATCGCTAATCAAGAGACAGGAAAAGATTTTGCCGAAGAAGCTGGGGCTTTGATGAAAACAGATATTGAAGGCGGCAAAAAATTGTGGGAAGATGCTAAGAAAGAATTGGGCATCGACTCTGCTTCAATCACATTATTGACATCAGACACAGATTCAGCGAAAAAATTATCTGAATACGTTCAAGGATTACTAACAGAGAATTTAAAAGGCTTAAAAGTAACGATTTCAAGCGTACCATTCAAAAATCGTTTAGATCAAATGAGCAACGGCGACTTTGATGTTGTTTTAGCTGGCTGGGCAGCAACATATGCTGATCCATATGACTTCTTGCAATTGTTTAGAACAGGTGGAGAACAAAATTATGGTAAATTCAGTAACGAAGAATTCGATAAATTATTAACAGAATCAGCAACAACTTACGCTACTGAAAATGAAAAACGCTGGGATACATTATTAGATGCTCAAAAAGTGTTGATGGATAATTCACCAGTAACTCCATTATACCAAGCATCAGAAGCATTCTTAGTGAATGATCGGGTAGAAGGTCTTGTGTATCGTGCAATTGGCGCTCCTTACTATAAAAATGTATCTTTAAAATAATCAGCTGCACAAAATAAAAAATGTTGAGAAGTAGATAGAATACTGCTTTTCAACATTTTTTTTATGTCCATACTATAGTAATAAATAAAAAAGAAGTTATCGAAGCTATTTGTAATAGAAAGAGCGAATAGAACATCAACGATCAAATAAGATACATCAATATAAAACAAATTGATGCAATATCTCCAAGAAAGCTTTATACTAAAGAAATAATGAGACATTTTCTGGAGGAGAAAGATGAATAATAATGATATACTGATTCGTTTACGCTATGCGTTAGACATCAAAGATACAGATATGATCAAGATTTTTAAATTGGGTGATTTAGATGTCACAAGAGAAGAGTTACGAGTTTTACTAACAAAGCAAAATGAAGAAGATGAGCTTCCAAGAGATGCTGTTTGTGATAATCACACCTTAGAGGCGTTCTTAAATGGATTGATCACGTATAAAAGAGGCAAAGCACCAGCTAAAAATGGTGTTGCACCTAAGCCGACATTTTTGATTACGAGTCAAAGTAATGTTAATAATGTACTATTAAAGAAGGCAAAAATTGCATTGGCTCTAACAAGTGATGACATGCTTGATGTTTTGAGACTTGCTGGTGTTTATGCATCTGATAGTGAATTAAGTGCGATTCTTAGAAAAGAAGGACACCGGAACTATAAAGAGTGCGGAGATCGTTATGCAAGAAACTTCCTAAGAGGGTTAGCGATCAAGTATCGAGAATAATGGATTGAATAAAAATAATACTGGGATGGAACTAGAGTAACCAACACTAGTTTCGTCTCTCTTCTAATTTAAGGAGGAAATCGCATGAAAAAAATCGAAAGAATACTTGCAATGATCGTCTTGCTGTTAGACAACGAGGTAGTTTCGACTGCTCAGTTAGCCCAAAGGTTTGACGTAAGTAAAAGAACGATTTTTAGAGACATTGAAGCAATCGAACTAGCAGGATTTCCGATTATTTCTCATGCCGGTCGCAATGGCGGTTTTTCTTTAGTGAACTCATTTAAATTGCGAACATACACTTACAGTGGGGAAGAGAAACAAGATATTATCAATGCCCTAAATGTAAAAGAGAGTTTATTTGGATCTGTTGGCCAAAACAATATGATCAAAGAAAAAATCGCATTGATGCAAGATACAACAAATAAAGAAAAAGAATTGAAAAAAAGTTTCTCATTTGAGTCGCCAACGATGCATCGCCTTGAAATCGAAAGTGAAACGAAGGAAAAAATCAATCATATTAATCTTGCGTTGAAACAGAATAACAAGTTAGTAATTAATTATGTAGATAATAAGGGAGAATATACCGAAAGAACAATCCATCCATATGAATTAATGTTGATGAATGGTAGTTGGTATATTTTCTCATACTGCGAAACAAGAGCAGCGTTTAGATATTTTAAGGTCACACGTATTCGGCAACTTACAATACAGCAAACGACATTCGAATCTGTTGGTTATTCGAATAAAAAACAAATTGAATCTGAGGAGAAGTTGATTCATTTACGATTTAGGAAAGAAGATTTAGGTAAGCTCTATGACTACTACACAGAAGATGAAATGCAGGTAACAGAAACACATATCGATGTCAGGATCTATACGGTCCAACGAGAAACGATCGTGCCATTTTTGTTGATGTTTGGTAATGGTGTAAACGTCATTGCGCCTAATGAATTAAAAGAGAGGCATAAAGAAGCAATAATCAGGTTGCAGGAGACCTACTAAAAGGTGGTGACTTTGAAGGTACTTCAGAGGTGATTGTTGAATAAGATTGGTTGGTTGAGTTGTGAGAAGTGCTGGTAGTTTTACTAGTCAGACGAACTTAAGAAAAAAGAAATCGGTCTAAAATTGTTAGAAAGAAAATTCTATCAATGGTGGGCCTTTTTGTGATTCGTTTTGTTAGGAGTGAAGGTGTATTTAATTGTTGTAAATCAAAATATGGATCATGATAAGATGAATTTTTTAAATAAAAATGATATGTAAAAAGTGTGAGGTGAGTATATATAAAGCTAATGTCAGTATAGATTGATATTTTTTTGTATGTATAAAATATATGTTTGATATGTTTTTCGTTTGTATAATGAGAGGCGGAAAATAAAGTCGAATGAACACTTATTACAGGTGTGTAGAGGAAGGTGCGGGACGTTTATATAAAAAACATTTCCTATTTTTCAGTAAAACAAGAAACGTTTGATAAATAATTAATATTATTTTTATATCTAATTCTATTCTATGGGTTTGGTAATGATAAATCAATAGTGAAACGAAGAAAAAAACGATATAAATTTCCAATTTTTAATAAAAAAACAGAAAAAAATGAGAATTTCGAATAAATACATTACTTATTCGAAGTGACTTTAATGATTGAGCGAATAATTGGTTGTTTTTATCAGCCGTCAATTTCGCCGTCAATAATATAGGAAGGATTTGATTTTTTTGGCTAAAGGTGAGAACATTTACAAACGAAAAGATGGACGTTGGGAAGGTAGATATCCAAAAGCAAGAAAAATTGATGGAACTATTCATTATGGTTACATTTACGCACGGTCTTATCGAACTGTAAAAGAGCAATTGCTAGATAAAAAGGTAGAACAAACAATGGCTTACACAGGTAAAGCAAAAGAGTTTTATGGCACATTTGGAGCTTGGAGCAATCTTTGGTTAACAGAGATCATGGCTCCAAAATTGAAAGAAAGTACGTATGCCAGCTATAGTAACAAACTCCAACTATATGTTTTACCAAGTTTAGAAAAACAGCCATTAAAAAAAATCACAGCCTCTGATATAGATAAGCTAGTTAAACGATTGTCAGAATCTTTAGCAGCAAGCTCAGTTCATATTGTTTTCCGTATCATCAGAAGCTGTTTTGAAGCTGCCAAAGAACGCAGTTATATATATTTAAACCCGTGCGAACGGACAGTTTTGCCTAAAATCAATAAGCAAAAAGTTCAAGCTTTGACACGTGTGCAACAAAAGGCAGTAGAAGTTGAAAGTATGAAAAACAATAAAGGATTGCCCATTTTACTAGCATTAGAAACGGGCATGCGTATTGGTGAAATTTGTGCATTAAAATGGGAAGACATCGATTTTGATTCGTCAGTACTAAAGGTACGACGAACAAAACAACGAATATCTTTGCCTAGTTCTTCCGGTCAACGAACAAAAATTGTTGAAACAACGCCTAAGACGATCAATGCAAATCGAATTATTCCGATGTCTTCAAAAATAAAAAAAGCCTTGCTACATTTGAAAAAAAAAGCAGTCTCTGCCTATGTTGTGACGAACAAAGAACATTCAATCGAGCCTAGAACAGTCAGCTATCGATTTGAACGTATCAAACGAAAACTTGGATTAAATAATGTACCTTTTCATGCGCTTCGCCATACTTTTGCAACGCGTTGTGTGGAATTGGGTGTTAATATCGCTGCGTTAAGTTCTTTGTTGGGACACTCATCGATAAAATTAACATTAGATACATACACAAATTCTTTTCTAGAAGAACAACGTGCAGCAATTGATAAATTAGCGTATCTGTAATTTTTATATTACATTTTTTTGTTTAGTGAACTAGAACTGCTTTTTTTTCTTTTTTTATAACAAGTGTTACGTAAAGAGGTTTTTGAATATTTTTTAAAGCCAACTTTTTCAATTTTGAAAGAGATGGCTTTTTTAGTTTTGTTCGCCGTCAGACGAGCCGTCAACAGAGAAACATAAGCTATAAAGACTAATATTTTACGTTCAATTTCCTGTTTTACTGAAAAACAAGAAGTACTTAAGACGAGCTAAAGACAGTCTAATACCTAATTTCAATTAGTATAAAAACTATTTTATATTACCGCAAATATAATGATTGAAGATAGGAAAAAACTTAATAAAACATAGAATATGGAGGGGAAAATGGACATGTATAATATTGGGATAATTTCTTCAAATACCAAGCTAGATGATAGTACATACATAGAAGCATTGAAAGAAACAAAATGTAATGTTCATTATCTCAAAGATAAACAAAAATGGAACATCACTATGGATGAACTAGATGCACTTATTATTGAAGAAGCAGAAACTGAAAATCAAATGAGTATAGTGTGCGAATCTATTATAAAAATTCGAGAACAAACCTCAGCTCTGCTGTGGGTATTATCTAAAAATAAAGATAAATCTGCAAGAATTGTGTATATGAAGCTAGGAGCAGACGGAATCATCAATACATCAATTGATTCAGATGAACTTTCTTTATTTGTATGTGGAAGTTTGAGACGTTTTGCTGAAAAAAAACAGAAAGTTTATGAGGAGCAGGTAAATCCGCTATTTCAAGAGTTGACTATGCCAAAAAAGAAAGTTGAACTTATTCATTCTAATTTCAGTGTTTTATTGAATGGAAATCAAGAAGTAAGTTTGACTAAACTTGAATTTAGAACAATCGAATTGCTAAGTAATCATGCAGGGCAGGCATTGACCTATGAAGAAATTTACAAGAATGTCTGGAGTGGTGAAGACGAAGATAAACAATATCGAGTAGCTAATATCATTTACCATTTACGCAGGAAACTTGAAGGAGATGATAGTACAAATGAGTACATCAGAACAATTCGTTCGAAAGGGTATATGTTGATTACTTAATAGGAGCGCAAAGCTCTAAAATACCAACATTTAAAACTGTTTTCATTTTTTCTGTAACCATTTGCTTGTCAAGTTGACGAATAGAAATGGAAAGAAAAAATTGAAATAAATGTGTCTAAATATACGACACACTCATTTTTGAGGAAAGGAGGAAAAATGTTGAAAGTTTTGAAAAAAAGTTCTTTCGTTGCTATTTTAATAACTCTATTCAGTGTAATGAGCTTTTTAGTTTTAAATAATCAAACGAAAATAAAAGCTTCTGACAAAGGTGGCAGTTCATATGTTTTAGAAAAGAAATCCGAAACTAAAAATCAAGTTGAATTTGATTTGAAAGTGAAAGATCCTCAAAAGAGCACGATTACGTTATCTTTAGATAACTCTGACCAACGTATATTATATGCTGAAAACATTATGGATTATCTTCCAGAAAAGGTCGCAAACAAACTGGAGATCACAGATGATGATACGGAAAATCAGGTCACAATTAATTTTAAAGAAACACTTGGTAGTAATACATTACCAATAATATTTAAAGCATCGGAATATAATAAAACAATATCCAATACGCTTAAAGTAATAAGTGACGAAAAAGTAGTTTCTAAAGCTAGTTTTGATTTGGACTATCAAAAAGAAGTGATTGAAACACCAGTTGTGGTCAAAGATGACGTGAAAGAGCAGGCGAGAGGGTTTCGAAGTGCAGTATCTGTTAATAATTGGGATACATTTAAAGCGGCTTTAGCGAATACTGCAGTTGATGTGATCAATGTTGATGCTGATATTACAAGAACAGCTACAAATGCAGCTTCTGCTCCTGGAACATTGTCTAGAAATTTAACGATCAATGGGAACAATCATAAAATCGATTTTGGTGCTAATAATGGTAACGTAACTTTAGGTGCCACTTCCGTAAATAAATTAGTGGTAAATGATGCAATGATTACCAAACAAGGAGCAACTTCGATTTTTAATTCATCCTCAGCTTCCGCTATTTGGGATGTGACATTCAATAATGTTAGTACACCGGAAAATAATGTTTCAGGTGTAATCGAAGCCACAAATAGCACGTTAAGATTAGCTGGTGAAAATAACTTTTACGCTACAAATAATACGGTCACGATTTTACATGTTTATTCAAGTGATGGTGCTAAAAGTAAGATCACGACGAACCAATCAAGCAACACTCTAACGGTTTGGGCAGTGGGTATAAATGATGGAAATCGTGGTGGCGGAACGATTAATTTAGATAATGCCACCTTAGTAGCACATTCCACTGGTTCTTCTGCTATTCGCTTACGTTATGGGGGCAATAAATTTAATGTGACCAATCGCTCAAAATTAACAGCGATTACTGATACAACAGGTGGCGATGCAGCGACTGTACGTTTTTCAACGAATAATCCAAATAATGAGTTTAATATTTCAGATAACTCAGAGATCGACATTCAACATTTAGCCGGTGAAGCTCCAGCTTTACGTTTAAATGGAGATGGTTTTATTACAAATGTATCTGGAAAATCAAAATTGAATCTCTACAATAAAGGATCAGGCAGTGCAAGTAATAATTCGAATGAAGCCTTGAACTTACCTGGGAGTAATAATACTTTCACGATTCGTGATAAGGATAGTCAAGTGAACATGATTGCTAATTACGGACCGGCTGTATATGGAAATTCAAATACATCCACAATCGATGCAGGACCAGATACAGAGTTTATCGCTAGAGGAAATACTAGCGGTGAAGCCTATGGTGTATTCAATATGGGAGCTAATGCCAGTGTTCTGATAGATAATCCGATTTATTATGATTTTGCCAACACACGTTCAGGCGGAGCCAACATCTTTAGTTTGAGTGGTGCTGGCGGAAAATTTGTAGCAAATAATACCGATGTCAGTGTTTGGAAAAAAGGGAAAAATGTTTACGTAGATGATCCGTTATACGATTGGACCTTGATTGATTTTACATTAACTGGTTCTAACTTAGCAACAATTGCAAGTACTAGTGATACTGGTTTTAAATCACTATTTGGGCAACCAAATAATTATGCCCGAATGAGTGGGAATAATGCTAGACCGATCGTGGATGACTTAAGAATACCGACGAATGCAGATAAAGCAATTTATGGGCACGTTTCAGTTCCTGAAGGGGTCGAGGGTATTCGTGATGCTTGGACAGATGAAGTCGAGGTTGATGTAACTGTAAAAAATGCAGATGGTTCTATTGCGTACACCTTGACGGACGATACAATCGGTTCTCCAGGTCTTTCACTGTGGGGAGAAACTGCTAAGAATGGGCTATTTAAAATCAACCTTCCAAACGGTAAATTTCTTGAAACAGGTCAAACGATAGAAGTGACCGGTGCCAGACGTAGAGGTGCGAATAGTCAATCTGGAAAAATGCACGAAAGTTTGCCAGAAGATATTCAAACAACGATTCAAACCGTTATTGATGTCACGCCACCAACTCAAACAGCTGTGTCAAATACCTTAAATAATGCTACAAAACAATTATCTGGCACAAGTGACGAAGATGGTGCAAAAGTATTTGTCAAAGTAAATGGAGAATGGTTAAAAGGGGTAGATGGTAAAGCAGTATCTACAACCGTTGACGTTGGAAAATGGACGTTGAATTTATCTAGGTATTTAGATAAGTCTGATAAAGTAGATGTTTATTTAAAAGATAAAACAATCATTAGCCCAATACCAACTTATACATTGCCAAAAACGTATACGCAAGAACCAGATGGTGTATTTGGAAATCTCAATGTAGAGGTGGATGGCTATGACGGAGCTGGAGGTTATTCAGGTTACCATGATGCTGTAAAAAGTGGGACGGATGATAATCGTTTTGAATCAGCTAACAGGCTAATTGTTGAAGATGGAATTCCAGATATGCCATTAATGGAAAAAACGGTTATTTCTTCGAGTGGTAAATCAACACAAGTCGGCGATATCCTAACGTATACACTGAAAGCGACGAATGGGAAAAAGGCTACCCTTGATGCAGTTTGGAATAAAGTCACTGTAAAAGATACAATTCCAGAAGGATTAACCTTTGATCCAGCGACAGCCGCAGTAACGATCAATGGAATGGTTGCAACAGCCAGTGATTTTACCTACGATGCTGCTACTCGTTTATTAACAGTCAATGTCGGAAACTTGAAAGCTGGAGTGTCTGCTACGGTAACGTTTAAAACAGAGGTTCAGCAATCAGCCGTCGGTAAAGTAATCAATAACGTGGGAACAGCAACTGGTTTTTCACCGAGAGAATCAGGGGAATTCATAGAAGGACCGGACGATCCTAACCGAGCCCATGAGGTATTTTCTAAAAACGCAAACGTTGATAATCCAGGAGGAAGTATTTTCGGTATTCTGGAACTTGTTTCAGCGCCTAAAACTATTAATTTTGGAACAACTAAGTTTAGTCCTAAAGGAACAAAAATCAATAATCCTTCTTATGAAGGTGGCGATTTAGTTGTGAAAGATAGCCGTGCAGTTCAAGAAACATGGACATTAAATGCACGCTTAGAAAAAGAATTAGCTAAAGTTGATGATCCGAGTACCTATATCCCTAGAGCAATTCGTTATGTACACCAAAATGATGAAATCACTTTAATGGGTGCCTCGCAACCGATTATCTCACGTAAAAATGCTAACAGTGATTCGTATAATATCAGTGGTACTTGGTCACCAGAAGGAGATGGCTTCAAATTAAAAGTAGAATCCGGTCAATCGGTAGATGCTGGTAAATATGAAGCAACCATCGTTTGGGAATTAGTCGCAGGACCACCATCAGCAAATCCATAAAAAGTAGAGGAGAAAAGTATGAATAAAAAAATATTACCTATCTTGCTATCTTCTATCATGGGTCTGATGATAGTCACGCAGTTTTCAACATCTGTGAATGCAGCTGAAAACCAAAATGGGGGACAAGTAACGACTGAGGGAATCATTACGTTCTATGAAGACTCGACTGAGCCAACAACGGAACCACCGTATGAATCAACAACAGAATCTTCAAAACCAACGCTGTCTAGTTCATCTGAACCTAAGGTAGTAAAACCTGTTGGAAGATATCCTTCCACGGGAGAAATTATCAAAGGCTCAATAGGGATTGGCGGAATTGCTCTAGTTGCTATTGCACTGTTCCTTTTCTTTAAGAAACGTAAAAAAGAACAGGAGGCAGATAAATGAAAAAGAAAACATTGATTTTGACTGCCGGCATGTTACTTGTAGCAATCGTAGGAATGAAGAACGTTGCTTTGGCAGAAGAAGGCAAGGTGACCGGACATGGAACGGTTGAATACACTGGAGAACATCCCAAAGAGCCAATCGATCCAGAAAATCCAGTCAAACCTGTTGATCCAGGTCCAGGACCTTCAACAGACGGAGAACTTAGATTTGATTTTGCATCAACGTTTAATTTTGGTAGAAGTAAAATAACTGAAACAGACCGCAATTTTTACGTGAATGCGCAACTATTTCATGATGGAACAGCTGCCAGAGGCAACTTCTTGCAAGTGACAGATTCTAGAGCAGAAGCTTCGGGCTGGACGCTTCAAGTTCGGCAAGAATACCAATTTAAAAATGATGTTATTCAAGAGAATACAGAAAAAGAATTGAGAGGGGCAGTCTTATCTTTTGATAAAGCGTGGGCAAATACCGCGTATACTCAAGAAAAATCGCCCCAACTCAGTAAAGATATTATTCAATTGAATGCACCTGGAACAACCTTTCCAGTAGCCTCTGCTGCACAAGGTCAGGGAAAAGGAACGTGGATTATTTCTTTCGGTGCGTCTGAAGAAAATAGCCACGAGCAACCAAACACACTTTTTCCTAAGGTTGATGAAAACAATCAGCCAATCTTAGATGAGAACTTTGAAAATCAGCAAGTTCAAGGAAATAAAGCCATCTTTTTATCTGTACCGGATGCCGTAAAAATCCATCCAGTACAATATCAAACCGAGTTAACTTGGATATTAGCCGAGTTACCATAAAAAAAACACACATAAAAACTAGGAGGAAACACACATGAAATTCAAAACATTATGTTCAGTAGCAGTAGTAGCAGCAATCACAACAGGAGCGTTAGCTCCAATGGCGGCAAATGCCGAAACAGAAGCAAAATCACTATTAGGTCACGGTGAAGTAACATACGAAGAAGATGATAGCAAAAATTTACCAGGAGACCCTGAAGATCCAGATGGAACAAAAGTTGATCCAGATAAAGACAAAAACCCAGATATCGAACTTAACGAAGATGGCGGACCAATCACAATTGATGCTGTTACTAATTTAACATTCCCTAACCAAAAAATTGGTGTATCACCAAAACCAACAACAGATTATGCGAAACCAGTTACGTTAACGTTAACTGATGGAACAACTGTAACACGTGGGAACTATGTACAATGGACAGACAAACGTGCAGGAAATGACCACACTTACCAAATCAAAGCAGCAATGACAAAACAATTCACAAATGGTTCAAATAAATTAGAAAATGCAACAATTTCTTATGCGAATGGTTTCTTAAACTCTAATATGCCAGCAGCAAACTGGTCAGCATCACGTCCAGAAGCATTTGTTTTAACACAAGATGGTGCAGGTAAACTTGTTTATGATAATTCAACATCAACTGGTGCACAAGGTTTAGGTACATTCTACGCTGAATTTGGAACGTCAACTGCAGATGCCAAAAATACTCTTGAAGAAGCCTCTACTGGTTTAGCAGGAGAGTCTGTTCAATTGTCAGTTCCAGCTGGACAAAGTATTGTTAAAGGGAAATATGTTGCGGATATTACTTGGTCAATCGAGTACACTCCAGCACCAGCTGCTCCTGAAACACCAGAAGCTTAGTCATTAAAAGTAAAAATAATCAATCCTCAAGGCGCTGATTCCTAAAAAAGGGATCAGTGACCTTGTTTATAGTCTTAAATGGAAGAAGGAAATTTTATGAAAAATAAACTAACATACATAGTAACAACTGTTCTCATTTCAATTATTACACTTAGCGCATGGTCAACGACTAGCCTTGCTCAAGAAGCAGGCGGTGCAACAGGATTTGTTTATGAAATAAAATTTCCTGAAAATCAACAAAAAGAGGCTGGCTATTTTGATTTAAAAATGGCATCAGGTCAAAAACAAAAGGTACAAGTATTACTAAAAAATCCAAGAGACAAAGAAATTACCGTTGAAACAAGCCTAAATGGCGCCAAAACCAACATGAACGGTGTCTTAGAATATGGCCCGATCAATCTAAAAAAAGATGCCTCACTAAAATATGATTTCGTGGATGTGGTGAAAGCTCCAGAAAAAGTAGTATTACCGCCAAACTCTGAAAAAACATTAGACATAGAAATTACAATGCCTCAAGCTTCTTATGATGGGGTGATCGTCGGTGGTATTCAATTAAAAAAAGCCGATGATGAGGAACAAAAAACACAAAATGGCGCGAATGTCATCAACAAGTATGCCTATGTTATTGCAATGGTTTTACAAGAGACCGATGCTAAAGTAGAACCAGAATTGAATTTGAACAAAGTCAGTGCAGGACAATCAAATGCACGTAATGTTGTCTATGTAGATGTTTCTAATATTAAAGCAAACTTTTTAGATAATTTATCTATGGAAGCGCAAATCACATCTGATAAAAGCGAGGAAGTCCTTTACGAAACGAAGAAATCTTCCATGCGGATGGCGCCAAATTCTAATATGACATTCCCTGTAAGTATGCAGGGGGAGAAAATGGTTCCAGGAAAATACCGTGCCCATGTATTGGCAACGTCTGGCAGTAAGAAATGGGAGTGGATGGAAGATTTTGAAATCACGACAGAAGAAGCAGATAAGTTTAACCGTGAAGACGTTGGATTGGTACAAGAAAAAGGGACGAACTGGTTATTGATCATTGGTGCCGCTGTTGGGTTATTCGTGGTTATTTTGGTTATTTTCTTCATTATTCGTGCGATTCGTAAAAAGAGAGAAGCTTCTAAAAAAGCAGAACGTCGTAAAATAAAAAAAGAGCAAGGGCTAAGTAAATAATGTTGGAAAATAATTGGAGGGAAGGATCATGACAACATTAGATTGGTTTTTTATTATAGGATTAGTGTTGGCAGTCCTTGCCATCCTATTCTTCATTCTTTTTCTATTTTTAACCATTAGAACTGGAGCGAAGGTAAAAAGTTTAAGCAAAAGAAAAGCGAAAACAAAGAAAAAGAAGAAGAAACTCCGTATAGCCAAAAAGAAGTTGATCAAGCAAAAGAAAAGTCAACGGACAGGGACTATTATTTCTTTGTTTACAGGTCTATTCTTAGGTGCTGGGGCGTTTTATTCTGCTTATTACCAAGCGATAAACTTAAGCACGGATGATTCTGATTCTATTGCGAAAGGCTATTATCTAATCAGTGATTTTGATAACGAATTGAGTAAAGCGAGTAGTGCAGCAGAATCTCAAGAAAAGACTGAAACAAATTTGCGGTACCTTGCAAATAGTATCGCAAGTTATGGAACGAAAAAAGCAAGTACCGTAAATACACAAGAAGGTCAATTAACGTTAAACCGCTATTACAATGCCATGAAAGAGCTAGGCGCAAATGTTATGAGAAATTATAACTACATTTATAACAATCCTGATTTGGCAAAAGAGTATCAAGAAGATGTTAAAAAGGTAAAAGAGTATGAGCAAAAAGTATTCAAGCTGTACAATGTCAATGAAGCTGCTTTAGATAATAAAAAGTAAACAATTGAGGTGATTTATCATGGAATCACAAAAACGTACAGTCAAAAAGAAAAGCAGCCCTTCTAAGCAACTAAAGAAGCCGAAAAATCAAAAAGACAAAAAGAACCTGCCGATAAAGCCGAATCGACCTAAGAAAAAAGCAAAGAGGCTTATTCAGTCAAAAAAAGCGAAAATCGAAGCTAGGAAGAGAAGAAAAAGACAAAAACGTAAAGCAATGTTATTGGAATTTATAGGGGCAATAATGATTGCAGTTTTTCTTGTTTTTATCCTCTCGCTATTTCTCTTCGCGCTACCGAAATTCAAAGGGTATTCAATGGTTCCCACCTTAAGAGATGGGGATCGAGTCTATGTGAACAAGCTTGGAAAACGCAAGACCTTCGAGTTGGTGTATATTCAGCTGCCAGGAACCAAGAAAAAAGAAATACGGCGGATCATTGGGTTGCCTGGTCAAAAAATAGCCTATAAAAATGATCAACTGCAAATTGATGGGGAAAACAGAGACGAAAAATTTATCTTTGATGAACAGCAAACCTCACAAGAAAATGGGCGACTGTATACCGATGATTTTTCGATTTTTACGTTGACTGGAAAGTCAGAAATCCCAGCAGGGAAATACTTGGTTTTAGGGGATAATCGCCCTTATTCAGTGGATAGTCGCCAGTATGGATTGATCGATGAACAAGCTATTATTGGTGTGGTGGAAATGAGAATCTTGCCGTTACATCTGCTAAAGACTTTTTAATTAAACACAGCGGGGAAATATCTTGATTCTATGTAAGTGTATAAATTTTTTTATTCTGTAAACTAAACAGTCGATTTTATTTAAGGGAATAATTCCTAAGACGTTTTAGGAGGAAAAAACTAGAATCATACTAAGTAGTAAAAAGATGAAATTATTTTTTATAGATAAATTCGGAGAGACTGAATGGACACTTAAAAAATTGACCATGAGGATTTCGAAGTAGTAAAAGACGGGAAAGAATACGTTGTAAATTATTACTACGATGTTGATATGAATTTTGATGAGTAATCAACGTTAAATAAGTTTCAGTGATGATAATCATCAAAAAAAGAAAAAGGCGGTATCCTTGCAAAAGGGTATCGTCTTTTTTCGCACTTTACACTACATAAAAAGCGAAACAGATTCCATTTTTTTGTCGAAAAAATAGACGGAAATAAATAAAATAAATATAAAAAATAATTTAATATAAATAGTTGTTATTTCATAAATGTCTAAGGGGAGGGAAGTGAAAGAAAAACTAAAATTTATTAAACAGTTATGATATTAAAAGTATTTAATTTGTTTATAAATTAAATTTAAAAGTTAAAAAGTAGGTGGAAATATGCGTATTTTTTTGGATGAAGTCTATGATAGAAGAATCAACGTTTTAAGTTTTGTCGCTAGTAAAAGGCAAGAAGTTAGCTTGACAGAAATAGCAGAAGCGACAAATCTTTCGAAAAAAACAGTGTCAATCATCATCCGACAATTTGAACAAGAGTTAAACGTTACTGATGAATACTTTAAAGTGACGTACGTTCATCGTACATTGCAAAGTGTTTATGCCAATAATCTTGATTTAGTTAGTATCAGTAACAATTATTTGAAAATGTCTATTCTTTATAAAATGATCAGACATATCTTTTTAATGGAGCGAATTGATGCGATTACTTTTTGTGATTTAGAATTTATCAGCCCAGCAACGTTCTCGCGTCATCGAAGAAGACTTCAAAAAATACTAAATCAATGTGGATTAAATTTGACTCGATCAAATGAAATCACTGGAGATGAATTAAGAATTAGAAACTTCTTTTTTCTCTTTTTCGCTAATGCATCAGGCAACTGGGATTTTGAAACTAGGATTTATAACGAGATAAATGAATACTTCGGTCAGCGGATTCAAGGTTGGTACGAGTTAAATAGTATAAAAAAAAGCAAGTTATGTTTAATCATTTATATTTGCAATGTTCGATTTAGTCAGAAAAAAGTGATAGAAAAATCTATACTTACGGATTTAGCAAGAAAATTTCAAACAGGTACTCATACAAGGGTAATTTTTGACTATTTTCATTTAAAGAAAAATCGATCAGAAAATCAAGCTTGGGATGAAACAAGTGCTGCATTATTTTTACTTTACAAAGAAAGACTTGCTGAGGAAGAAAATTTTGAGATTGAAGTGTATCAAAATTTTTTTAATGAGTACAATTTTCCACTGGTAAACTATAGCCATTTGTTGGCTGAAAAATTGATCGATGTTTTTTTTCAAACAAATGATCGGTCGACTATTTATTGGCATATCAGAAAAGAAATAGACATGATGCATTTATTAATGGAAACCTGTTTTATAGATCCAAGAATGTTTTACTACATTTATGATGAAAGAAGCTTTTTTTATGCAGATAAAACGGAGCAAAAAATAAAAATAAAGATTCGAAAGGTCATCGAACAATTAATCACAGAAACAGAATATGGCAATTTTTTTGAAACAATCAAAGAATTCACTGCCGAAGAGGTACTGATCGATTACACCTACTTAATAACGTACACTATGTTAGTGAAATTTTTACAAGTAGATTTTCCTAAAGTTAGAATATTGATTCAGAATTCTAAAGTGTTTGTAGAACCCATCCTATCAAAAAAAATTACTTTGTTATTTGGCAACAAGGTTGAATTTGTGAAGAATCAGTTTTCATCCCCAGATATTATTGTGACGGATACGAAATTGATGGAATCAGATTCTAATGTGAAGGAAATATTTATTGCATCGTTTTCAAACAGTTCCGATTTTTCACTAATGCTAGAAGAAATAAGAAAGAAAATTATTGAACATTATACTAATCGGAAGCCATGCAATCTAGAATGATCATAGATTCTATTGAAAAAGAGCGTCGTTAGATTAGGCATTGTGCAAGGCATAGATTTTTCCGCTGATAAAAAGAATTAGTTCCCTCCAAGTTGCCTGATCATGTGAATGCTCCAAATGAAAGGTTTGATCATTTGTCTCTTCCCCCTCATAAGCATCCGAAATAATAACGTCGGCTTCAGTGATATCAAAGGTAAACACCAACGTTGCATCGCCAAAAATAATTAGGAGATTATTTTTGATAAAGTCATAGATAAAGTGATTTGGAGAATGTTGAATAAAAATCAGTAGCTTTGTATTCATTTCTCCACTTTTCAAAATAGAATGGAAAAATTTTGCCATAAGCGAGACAAAACCAGCGTTCATATGATTGCGTATTAAAGGTTCTTTAAGAAGGGTTTCTTTCACAAATAAACGATAAGATGGTTCGTCTGAAGAAAACCATTTTGCCTTGGATTCCACCGTATCATCAACGAGAAATTTTCTGAAATTTATACCAACAAAACGGATATAAATCAAACAAATAATCAGTAAATAATAATTTTCCAAATAATTATCAGTCGATAGCTTGACTTTGTATGTAGCCAAAAGCTTATCCAAAATACGTGTAGTCAATTCAGCCAATGGCAATTCAGAATGAATCAGCGTTTCGGCAATTTTTATTCTTTCTTCAGAGGAATCGATATTTGCAATCAGAAATCTTGATAAAAAACCAAAGAAATAGGCTTCATCCTTCTGATTGACTTGCTCAAAATCTACTTTTTCTAAATTTGAAAACAATCGAGTTGGTGAGACTGTCTCAAAATAGACAAGATAATCCATAAATTCTTTTGATAAACTCAAACTTTCTTTTCTATAGAGGACACGCCAGTAGGTGACATTTTGAAAATATCTCAGCCTTGTTTGTTGTGATGGTGAAAGGCGTTCATCATTTACAGCTAACGGAAGTGTTTGATAGGTACGTGGTGTTTTAGAAAAAGGCCATTCCAATCCTTTAAAAACTATCCAGAATAAAACAAAACCCAATACGCGAATATTTTGCTCGGCACCTTGAATATTGGTTTTATAAATGGTAGTAGAAAAAGAAATTTCCAGTTTAAAAGGACGTAAAAGCTTATTCAGAAACGTCAAATTTGAGTAAACATGAGATGGACTTAAGTTTAAATCCTGAGCTAATGCTTCAACAGAAATATAATGTCTTTTTAAGATTGCTTCAAGAATTGAAAATTTTTGTGAGATTTTTATGTAATACAGTCTCATAGAATCAAGAACGTAACTAAAAGGCAATGAAGGAGCCAATTCAATGATATAGACAAGTTTCTTTTTTTTGATTGTTACTTCGTTTTGTGTAAATACATTATTTAAATCATCGTTAAGTTGTTTTTTATAACGGTAAAAAGTCTTACTGGAAATATTGAATAAATCCATCATTTGCTGAGTAGTTGTCCCAGATTTAGCATATAGAAGTTGTTTCAATAGTTCAAAACGAAGGGTTTCATTTTTTTTCATAAAAATAGTTTCCATACCGTACGTAATGACTCCTTTCAAAATCTTGAAGCTATCATAACATGGATATTTACTGGGTGTATATTATTAGCTTTTATTCAGTAAATAAAAGTTGGATTTCAATAACTTCTCAGGACGGTAACGATATTGGAAACAAAATAAAACGAAATAATATACTATTATTTTTGAGGGTTTTATAAAAAAAATATATATTTCGGGATAAAAAACATAATACATAGAAAAAGGAGCAGAAGATATAGATGTGTAATATAGGAATGCTTTCTTTAGGAAAGACCGCTGAAACAAGACTCGACATAGAGGAAATCAAGCAAAAACATACCATTATTGAGCTGACAGAAGAGTTAGAGTGGTTGGAGACATTAGACGCGGTCATTCTGTTAGAAGAAAATATCAGCAATTTAAGTGGGATCTGTGAATTGATTTCTAAGATAAAAAAAAGATCAACTTGTTATATATGGGTCATGACAGCAACTGAAAATTCAGTAGGAAAATTAGTTTACTTACAATTAGGTGCAGATGAAGTTTTTGATTTAAACAGACAAGTAAAAGAAATTGAATTTATCATGGAAAACTCTTTACGAAGAGTTAATGATCTGCTTGCACAGGAATCTGTTACCTCAAAAAGTCATTCTAACGATGAGCTACTTAAACTAATTTCAAATAATAGCAGTGTGTTGATAGAAGGCAATCAAGAAATCGTCCTAACCAAATTAGAATTTCAAATGCTGGAGTTATTGTTACAAAATTTGGGAACGGCGGTTAGTTATGAAACTATTTATCAGACTCTGTGGAGAGCAGATACAGTAGAAAATAAGCAGTATAGAATCGCAAATGTTGTTTATCATTTGAGAAAAAAGATCGAAAAAAATGTTAAAAAACCTATATTTATAAAAACAGTTCGATCTAAAGGATATATGTTGAATATCTAATGCTGAATTCTCCACAAAAAATGTTTCAATAACTTCTTTGAGGGTTGACTAAGTTGGAAACGGCAGAAAATAAAACAATATATACTTATATTTCCTGAATATAATAAAAAAATAAATGATAAAGGACTGGAAACAGTAATGGGCAAAGAAGCCATAATAAAAAAGCTGTCCTGGAAATTCTATTTCTTAGAAGGGCTACTTGCTTGCATTTGGGCAATCTATTTAGTTGATTTTTATTCTTTTTACAAAGAAGCATACTTTTATATAGATAAGCGTTTATCGATGTTTCTGCGATTGCTATCTTTTTTGAATGAGAATTGGCAGGAATTATTTCTCTATTTTGTTTTAAGCTTTTTATTCATGTCACTGACACTATTTTTTACTTATTTTATTTACCTAACTCAGAAGAAAAAGCAGTCGGGCTATCAGTTTTTCTTGTATCTAAATGTAGGTTACTGCTTGGCTTTATTTATTAATTTATGTGGCATTATTTTTTTCATCCTCTTTATTTTAGCTGCAAGTTTAGTTTATATCATCTTCATTTTAGCGAATTGGGGAGCTTATAAAAATAGATTGCAGTATGAAGAAGATGAAATCATTGAGACAAAAGGACCTTTTGATACAGAGGAACAAGCGCAAAAAGAGGGACGATTGTTCCAGAGTCAAGGGATGGAAAAAGAAGGCTTTGTTTTAGTGGAAGAAGTTTATTTAGAAGTTGATGGAAAATACTATGTGGATATTTATAATGAACCGATAGAAAAGTGAGTTGTTAACTATTTAAAGTAAGGAGCATTCAAAAAATACATGAAAAAAAATAAATTAATCTATCCAGTTTTACTTATAATCGGGTGCCTATTTTTATTCCCTAACAAATCTTTTGCTGACGAGTCCTCAAATTTAGGATATACCGTTGTTGCTGTTCTCAACGGTAAACAAATCGATCCGGGCAAGAGTTACTTTTATATTCAAACGACTCCTGGAGAAGAGCAAGTTTTAAAAGTAAAAGTGAAAAGTACCCAAAAAGAACCAATCAAGGTGAAAATGTATACCACCAATGCTTTTACCGGAAACAACGGAACGATTGAATATACAGAGGATAAACGCTTATTAGATACAACCTTATCGCAGCCAATTTCTTCTATAGTCAAAGTAGAAACGCCAAGTTTAACCGTTGAGAAGTATGAAGAAAAAGAGGTTTTATTTAAACTAACGCCACCGGAAGACAGTTATAAAGGCGTCAAGATGGGCGCATTGGTTTTTGAAAAAGACGACTCAGACGATGAAAAACAAGTATCTAGTAAATTCGCTTATAGAATCGGACTGATTACATCTGAAACGGGCGATGATTACAAAGATTCAAAAACATTAAATATCTTAGATGCGAAATCAACACTTAAACGTGGGAAAAAAATGATCTTAGCAACATTGCAAAATCCAGAGCCGAAAATTCTTTCAGAGTTGGAAATAGTAGCCGAAGTCAGAGAAAAAGGCCAAGAAACTGTTTTAAAGAAAAGGCAAGTAGACAATTATATGTTGGCTCCTAACAGTAAATTTGATTTTGAAATGGATTGGGGAACGCGTTCAGTTAAAGCAGGCACGTATATTTTAACAATGAATGCAAACAATGGTTATTCTGAGTGGTCATTTGAAAAAGAGTTCGAGATTACAGCTGAACAAGCAAAAAAGATGAATGAGGAAAGTAGCTTTAAAATTATTACACCGATCTGGATTAAAGGAGCTACGATCTTATGTTTTATTCTAATGGGAATAATTACGCTATCACTTCTAGTAAGAAGAAAAAAAATGGAAATAGCATGGAAGAAAAGACGGAAAAAAAGAAAAAAGAAAGAAGGAAAGTAAGATGAAAAAATATATTTTACTAGTATTTTTTCTGACTACAATCTTGGGAGGTGAAATGTGGGGGAACGCAGAAGCAACTAGTAAATCTGATACAACAGATTTAAAGATCACTTTTTTTAAAAGTGAAGCCCCGACGCTTAAAGAACCGATTATTGAAAGTTTGCATTTGCCAGAAGGAAATCTGTCGATTACTCACAAAGGCAAGCTGCCTTCTACAGGGGATTTAATCACTTCCTTGATTTGGACACTTATAGGCTGTTCAGTGCTTATTATTTTAGTCGGAGTTTATAGTTTGAAAAATATTATGTTAACTAAATTATAGGATGGGGAAATAAAATGATTGATTATTTATGGATTTTTATATTGGGAGGCATTGCAATTGTGTCGCTATTAGTATTTTTGACCACTTTGGCAAGAGATGTATTTCTAATAAAAAAGTTAAGAAAAAAGAAACAAGGATTACTTCTAAATTTCAGCTTACTGTTTATTACATTAACTAGTTTAGGCTTGATTACTTATTTATTCACACTCTTACGAGAGCAAATAGAACTTTTAAAATAATTTTATGAACAACTTATAACAGTAACTGTCACCAAACTATATTTATGCTATTAAAGGATGGTATAAAAATGAAAAAAACAGTAATGATTACTTTATTATCAGCAGCAACTTTGTTGTTATTTGCAAATACAGCGGATGCGAAATCTTTTGATGATAAAACAGATGTTGGGGTCAATTTTAAATCGGATGAACCAACAGTTCAAGGGGAAAACAAACCATATAAAGATAACTTAGCACTTGTTTGGAAACCATCAAGTTTTCAATTTGGGGAACAAAAAGCTGTTGGAAATTCAGCAACATTTAGTAATGTGATCCAAAGTAACCAATATTTGATTGTCAATGATGACAGAAAAACGGCATCCACTCCTTGGGCGTTAAAAGCTAGCTTATCTGAACTGAAATCAACAGACGGTTCGAAATCATTGGCTTCAAAATTAACGTTCGCTTTAAGTGATGCACAATCATACACGATCGGCGACACGATTGGTGAAGACAATGACTACATCCCAAATAAACCAGAAGCTTCTGGAAGTTTAGGAACACTAGATCCAAATGCAGGAATTACACTTGGTGATGGTAAAGTGAAAGCAATGACTTTAGTAGCTGGTGAAACAACTGGTCAAGCTGTTTTAGAGAAAAAAGCAGCGAATGATGTTAAAGGCGGCGTGGCAACATTGATTAAAGATGCTAAATTAGTTGTAACAGATGCCAAAGCAGATCAAGCAGCAGGAGAGTCATTTACAGGGTATGTAACATGGACGTTAGATGATTTACAACCTTAACAACTAGAAAAAAATAAAACTGCATGAATATAGGTTGGGTAGAGAGTTATTGTTATAAGTTGTTCATTAAAAAATGAATTAAGAGGTTAGGAATCAATGGAAAAAAAGAGAATCTATTTGGGACTATTAGCGATTTTGTTTCTATTTCTATATCCTAGTATTAGTTTTGCGGAAGAAGATACGACCAATGAGATCAGTGGATTTTCCTATGAAATTCTATTTCCTGAAAATCAAGTTGATAAAGAAGTTGGTTACTATGACCTTTTAATGAAAGCAAGCCAAACTCAAACGATCCATTTAAAAATAAATAATACATCGGATCAAGCAATGAACATCGAGATTCGAATCAATAGTGCTAAAACAAATGGGAATGGTGTTATTGAATATGGACCGAATGAGTTAAAAAAAGATACGTCACTAAAATATGATTTAGCCGAAATTATCAAAGGACCGGATGAAGTCGTGATTCCAGCAAATAGTAGTGAGGTAATTGCATTTGACCTAACTATGCCAGTAACTAATTTTGAAGGGTATGTTGCAGGTGGCATCCAGTTGAAACCCGTACTTCAAGAAAAGCAAGAGCAAACGGAACAAAATGCAATTGTTAACAAATTCGCCTTTTTGATTGGTGTGCTGCTCCATGAATCAGATGTAAAAAAAGTAACACCTGAGCTGAAATTAAATGATATCGCCCTAAAATTAAAAGAAGGAAGCTATACATTATTTGTGAATCTATCTAATACAAAAGGGATTTTTTTGGAAAATATGACAGCAAAAATCCGTATCAACGAAAAAGGAAAAACAAAAAATTTATTTGAATTACAGAAAAATAATATGAGAATGGCACCGAATTCAATGATTAATTTGCCTGTTTTTTTATCTTATAAAGAAATAACCGCAGGTGAATATACAGCGAATATTCAAATCACTACTGAAAATGGCTGGACTTGGACTTGGGTAAAAAACTTTACGTTATCGAAAGTAGCAGCACAAAAAATTAAACAACCTACTCAGAAAAAGACCACTCGTAACTTTAATGCTAGGTGGCTCATAGTAATAATAACACTACTGACGATCTGTTTTAGCATAGGGTTATTCATATTTAAAAGGAAGAGATAAATTATAAATCCTTATAGAAAGGGTGCAGTGCATGAAAAAAATAAAAATAACGCTGATGTGCGGATTTGGTATGCTATTTAGTTTGTGTTTATTTATCGTTACAAGTCCTTCAACGAAAATACAAGCGATATCAGGAGAAAAACAGAATCACTCTGACCTTATCCATAATAGAAGTAATTTCTCTGATAGTACAGTTCCAGGAATTCCGTTAGAGGGACTTTTTAAGATACCATCATTAGCAAAAAGTAAGATAGTAGATAATAAAGTAATTATCACTGAAAATGAGAATAATCAAACAGGGGCTATTTTTTCAACAGATGACATGAAATTGAATTTAACGAAAAAATTTATTGCAGAGATGTTTATAAAAATTGACGGTGATGCTGATGGTGTGACGTTTGTTATGCATAATGACATAGGTGCAACAATAACTT
Source organism: Candidatus Enterococcus ikei (assembly GCF_017316105.1). Lineage (NCBI taxonomy): Bacteria > Bacillati > Bacillota > Bacilli > Lactobacillales > Enterococcaceae > Enterococcus > Candidatus Enterococcus ikei. Next base: position 8,167 of record NZ_JAFLWD010000032.1, on the reverse strand, counting down.
TCGATAAAAATTTAGGTGGTGCTTTGGGCGTATATCCTAACATAATCCGTTCTTATTATGATCCTCCCCAGTTACTTAAATCAATGAAAAAAAGTTTGGCTGTTGAATTTGATACGTATAATCAAATTGGTGATGGTTATTATGATAATGGTATTGACCTGAATAATGGTTTTGGGCATGTTGCATATACATTTCCAGATCGAATAGAAGAATATAAACTTGGCAGTTGGGATAAGATTTTGGCGTTGAAGCATCATTCAGTACAGTATCCGAGCTTCAAGTTGGGTGATAATACATGGAGAAAGTTCAGTATTATTTGGTCACCATGGGATGCATCAAATAATGGACAGCTGGAATATCAACTTGACGGATTAGAACCTGTAAAGGCAATAATACCCCGCTCAACATTTGATACGGATTCTGTTTATTGGGGCTTTACAGGATCTACAGGAGGGAAAACTGAAAGTGCGATGGTTTCATTTGCCAGTGTTCCTGGCTTAATCTATTACGAAGATACATTGAGTGTCCTTGATTTGGCAGGAAATGTAATGAATAGTGACAATGTAGTAAGGAATGGTTCAGAGCTTATGGTACACTATTCAGGAGAATACAATGGTGGAATAAGAGATTTGTTAAAACCTGTTATAACATTCGGTCTAACTAGTGGTCAAGTATATCAAGAAGGTTCACTTGTTGTGAATGGACAAAGTGTGACGCCTACCATTTTTGAAAGCTCTCTAAAGGTGAACTTAGCGGATCTTTCGGTTGAAAATAAAGAGGTAGAAGTGAGCTTTAAAATAAAAAATGAGGGGTTCCAATCGTTGGCTAAACCAACAGTTACCAGTAATCTTTCAGGAAGTAACTATATGCAAATAGAAGGCTCTTCTGTTTCTTATACAATAGACGATGCTCCACCAGCTGGAGTTGGAAAATTAACCGTACTTGGTCAAGGCGACGCCTCAAAAATTTTAGAGGCGACCGACTATAAACAATTCGTAAGCGCATTAAGTGATGATTATTCATCTGAAGAAGAAATAACCGTTTCGCTAAAACCAGATCAAGAAATCGAAAGTAAAGTGAAACAATTAGGTCCAGCTAATTTCGAATTGATCGCCAAAGATGGAGCTGGCAATGAAGCGATAATTAAAGTACCGATTTTTGTTAAAAAGGAAAACGATCAAGTCGTGACGGATGGGACGTTTTTGTTAAAAGGAAATCATTTTAGCATGAAAAAAAAGGATTATCCTAAAACAGAGAGTGAATTGAAAACAACAATCATAAACAAATCAGCGTTAGAATTATGGATGTTCGATCAGGCTGGCAATTATGAAAAATTGGATGCAAACATGATTTTAGTCAACCTTACTCAACTACCAACACCTGGCATTATTCCAGAATCTAAAATCTATTCAATGGTAGTTACTACTTCCAATAGTAAATTAGTACTCAATCTTGAAATGGAGATCAATGATGCTTCAATTCGAATTCTATTTTTGAACGAAGCAGGAAAACAATTGCGTGAGCCGATTGAGTTGATGGGCAATGTAGGGGAGATAAAAGATTTAACGAAAGAAGTTGTCGTTCAAAAAGCCGTTCAAGGAATTAAGGAAAAACAGTATGAATTGACAGAATCTCCTAGTGCAGAATCGTCCATTCCAATTGAAATCGATGGTGTTTCTGTATATTACAAGTTTAAAGGAAAGTTGTTTATTGAATCATTCCCATCAAGTTTAAACTTTGGTGATACCTATTTAACTCGTCCCTTTATTAAAGAAGAACAACCTGTATACGATATTCCTTTGGTTATTGGCGATACACGAAATAGCAAAACACCATGGACTTTGACTGCAACATTAGAGCAACCATTAACAAGCGAAGAAAATCCAAGTGAAGTCTTATCAAGAGCAATTTGGTATAAAGTAAATGATACAACGAAAGTGCCACTATACAAAGGTGAAGCACAACCTGTTGAAGTTGGAACAGTTTCAGAATCTGGAGAATACAATATCAGCAAAAGCTGGGAGTCGAAGAATACAGGCGTGCAGTTAAATGTATTTTCCAATGAAATCATTCAAAAAGGGAAATATAAAGCCGCGATTTTATGGCAAGTAGCTGCAACGCCTTAAGTCTTTTCTTTTTTTAGCTAGATTCATGTATAATACTCTTAATCAACTAAGAGGAGTCGTCTAAATGGAAATCGATAATCTGTTACCTATAACCACTAGACAAGAACTAAGAACCTGGCTAAAAACCAACAGCACAACTGAAAAATATTGCTGGATTATCGTCAGCATCAAACCTGAACCTAATAAAATCCAATATTTAGATGCTGTAGAAGAAGCGTTGTGTTTCGGCTGGATCGATGGCATCAAAAAGAAAATTTCTGATACCCAAACCGCACAACGTCTGTCACCCAGAGCGAAAAAAAGTCCTTGGACGGAATTAAACAAAGAACGCGTCCGTCGTCTAGAACGACTAGGATTGATGACAGAACAAGGTAGAAAAGTTCTACCAGATATGACGGAAGCTTCTTTTCAAATAGATGAGGTGATCGCAGAACGACTAAAAGAGGACGTGGAAATCTATGCGATTTTTCTATCATTCCCAGAGCTATATCGCCGTATCCGCATCGATACGATTCAAAATTATAAACATCAGCCGGAATTATTTGAGAAACGCTTGGATAAATTTCTGGAAAATACAAAGGCAGAAAAAATGTATGGCGCTTGGCATGATGAAGGCCGATTGCTCGAATAAGTAAAAAAGCTGAACAAGAAAAGTTCAGCTTTTTTACTTGCCTTGGAGTTCACTTCATGGTTTATGATAAACATAACGAATAGAAATGAGGGCAAGGTTATGACTAAAACATTATATTTGATGAGACATGGCGAAACATTATTCAATCAACAGAAAAAAATTCAAGGCTGGTGTGATTCTCCACTTACAGAAAAAGGCATTAAACAAGCACAAATTGCAGGAACCTATTTCAAGGATCGTAACATTACTTTTGATAGCGCATACGCTTCTACTTCTGAACGAGCAAGTGATACGTTGGAACAAGTCACTGACCAATCGTATAAAAGGGTAAAAGGCTTGAAAGAATGGAACTTTGGGCGTTTTGAATCAGAGAGTGAGTCGTTGAATCCACCATTACCATATGGTGATTTCTTCGCTGGATTTGGCGGAGAAGAAGAAGTTCAATTTAGACAACGAGTGTCCGAAGCCTTGATGGACATCATGAACGAAGCTGGAGAAACAGTTTTAGCGGTTTCTCATGGCGCAGCTTGCCGTCAATTTATGCGAAACTGGGCGCATACTAGTGAAGTGGATCAAAAAGACCGATTAGGAAATTGTTGTATTTTGAAATTTGAATTTGAGCATGATACATTTAAATTATTAGAAATCATCAATCATGATTATTCAAGTTTAGGATAAGTAAGCAAGGAGGAGACCAAGTTGAACAGTAAAGAAGCAGCTGAAATGTTTGGCTTAACGACTGACACAGTTCGTTACTATGAACGAGTGGGTGTTATTCCGCCAATCAAACGGGATAAAAACGGCTACCGTGTCTATACAACAAGAGACCTGAATTGGATTTATTTAGCAAAAAGTTTACGTCATGCAGGAGTCTCGATCGAGTCTTTGATCGAATTTGCTACACTTTCTCAACTTGGGGGAAATGTTGAGCAGGCACAAAAACAGATCTTGCAAGACCAACTCCAAGAGATCACTGGAAAATTAGAAGAAATGACCAAAACGCGTGATTTATTGCAATACAAAATCGATACTTATGATGAGCATATCGCCAAGTTCAAATCAGGAGAAGTCACATCAGACAATGTTGAAGAGCTTTGGAAGGTAAATCATAAAAAGTAAGAATAAACAGCTTGCTATGAAGCTGACTCCATAGTTTATAGTGAAGTTGTTAGACACTCATAGAACCAAAAAGAGATGGAGGAAAGACAAATGCAAGCAGTCAAATTGAACAACGGAATAGAGATCCCTATTTTAGGCTTCGGTACGTATCAAATCACAGATTCTAAAGAAGCTGAGCAAGCAGTGATTGATGCCATCAAGGTAGGTTACCGTCATATTGACACGGCCCAATCCTATAGGAATGAAGAGGCAGTCGGTAGAGGAATTGCAGCTTCGGGTATACCTCGCGAAGAACTGTTTATTACGACTAAAATTTGGGTAGAAAATGTTTCTTATGAAGGAGTCAAGGAATCTTTTGAGCGGTCTCTGGACAGATTAGGTCTGAATTATGTTGATTTATTATTATTACATCAACCGTATAATGATATTTATGGTGCATGGCGGGCAATGGAGGAACTGCAAGAAGCTGGGAAAATTCGTGCAATCGGTGTTTCAAACTTTGCAGTAGATCGCGCAGTTGATTTAGCTGAGTTCAATAAAGTAGTGCCGCAAATCAATCAAATCGAGATCAATCCCTTCAATCAGCAAACCAAAAATATCGAAGCTTTAAAAGCAGAAGGCATCATCCCAGAAGCGTGGGCGCCATTTGCAGAAGGCAAAAATGGGATTTTTACAAATGAAATCCTTACGACCATTGGCGATAAATATCATAAATCTGTAGCGCAAGTTATTGTTCGGTGGTTGATCGAGCAAGAGGTCGTTGTTCTAGCAAAGTCGGTAAAACCAGAGCGAATGGCTGAAAATTTGGCTGTGTTTGATTTTGAACTGTCAGAAGAAGACAAAGCAGCAATTGCTACATTAAATGAAGGGGAAAGCCAATTTTTCTCCCATGCAGATCCTGAGATGATCAGATGGATGGCTGGCAGAAAGATGAATGTGTAAGGGACTAATAGTGAATAGTAAGAAACAGAGAAACTACGATCAAAAACTGGTGAAATTTACACGTTTTTGATCGTAGTTTTTTTATTTAAACAGGAAATAGCCTGCGTATTTATTTGCTATAATATGGAGGTGCTGATTCCTTGAAACCTTGATAAATCAACATGATACGAATTGTATCAGTGCAACATTTCAGTATGATACGAAAAGTGGCTATCTTTTATTATAAGTTATCAAGATAATAAAAAAAGAAGGAGGCGATACTATGAACATAGGTGATAAAATCAAAGAGCAACGACTAAAAAAAGAATTAACACAAGAACAATTAAGTGACTTATTAAATGTTTCGCGTTCGACTGTCTCAAGTTGGGAAGTCGGAAGAAATTATCCAGATTTAGAAACGATTGTAGCAATCAGTGATTTGTTCAGTATCTCTCTTGATAATTTATTACGGGAGGATACAGAAATGGCAAAAGATTTATCTAAAAAAGTGAAATGGAACAAATACTATAAGCGAATTTTGATCGTAATTGGAATACTTGCTGTGATTTATGTAGGGTTTAACGGTAAGTTGAGAATGGATGAACAACGCTATTTAAAGAATCTTGCAGCACACTCTTGGAAGCAGGATGATTATAAATACGCAGGGAGCTATGCTTTAAAAGAAGCAGATGTCTTGTATTCAACGTATATTCTTGAGACAGGGTTCAATCCTATTCCATTATCTGAGCGTCATCCATGGGTCATTGCTAGAAAAGGTAAACTTGTTGTTGAAGTCAAAGAAGGCAATAAACGATATGTCATTATTGCAAAGGATAATGATCCAAACGTGACATATGATGCAACTGTTGAAGTAGATGAGGCTGGAAACGTAATAAAAAGTAATCCGAGTTGGTCAAAAGAAAAAGAAGAGTCGTTGAAAGAGTATTTGAAAAAATACCAAAAAGAATATGCACAACTATTCAAGCAAACTATTGTCAAAAGACAAGAAATCGTAGGATAGAGAAAAAAAGGATGACGAGAAAAAAGCGTTTAGCTCCGAGATTTAAGTAGGGACTATGCAACATCGATTCGTACCTTAGTGTGTTATATCGCAATAAGATCGAAGTGTAAAGAAGTAGTTTCTATTTTCTCGTCGTTTATTCAGATTTAAAGCCCGAAACAAAAAACTGATTTTGCGTTTTGCTTCGGGCTTTTTTTGAATAGTTGATAAATTATTTTTTGCTATTTCGATATAAAATATCTTCTGAATCACCATTAGACCATATTTTTCCAGAAGTAGCATCAAAGTCTTCGTTTTCTAATTGGATACAGCGAATCCGTTGATTATTGTATGTTTTATAATAATAATTCAATGAACTATTGACCATAACAGAAGTATATTGTGTATAGTCATAAGCTTGCGTAGTTTTTACAACACCTTTAGGGATATCAACATTAGCAAGTACATGAAACATGGAGGTAACGCCATCTAATTCCGTTTGGACCTCTTGCAAACAAGTTTTTAAGAAGACCGCTCTGACAAATCTTGATGGCGGAGTAAAATCACCAGGCAGACCAAAGGCACCCGTTCCCTCACCAAATGGTTTCATGACCATATCTTTTAAATGAACTTCTGTTTTTTGTTCAGGTTGAAGCTCGATATAATTTCTTAAATTCGTTGTATGCCATTTGTAATCAGGACTATTGGTCATAACACCGATCGTATTTTCATGAATGTGTAATGTTTGTTCTGTGTATTCAATGACAATACTTTTCCCTGTTTTATCCGTGATGACCCAATGAAGAGGTAAGACGATTCCTAAGAATTTTAAGGCTGTGTCTTCAACTTGGGTATTTTCCATGATACGTGTTACTTCTTCGATAGTTGAACAAGTAGAAAGTAAAAAAGGTACAACATCGTGTGGTGCTAAAGTATATTTTTTTGAAGTATCTTGACTATTATAGTCAGCATAACCTGAAAAATAGAGGGCTGCGCAGGAGAGACCTTTTTCGTTTAAGCCATCAGCAAAGACAAAATGTTCTTTATCTACTTGTCGCGCCATTCCTACAAAAGCATAGTCGTTTTTGCGGTCATAGCTTTCATCATTGACGAATACAAATTTATTCCGCGGAATAAAAGTTGGTTCGGCCTCAAGAACAACCGCAAAATCCATTGTTCTTGCTAATAAGACATGTTGATCTTTCGTCATCATCGTAATACTTGTACACATAGATTATCGCTCCCTCTTTTTAATGAAATAAATAGTTTATCTAAAAAAATAAGATTATAGAATAATTTAAGCTAAAGTGAACTTTCTAAAAGTTTAACGTAGTTTAAAGTTATAATCAAATATATACTATAGAAATTCTAGCGGCTTAATGTTGGTAAAAGTGTATCAGTATTTACTTTTTTATTATAATGCTATGATAGATTCATATTTTATTTTGTTATTTATTCGAGGGGGATTTATGATGGAGGGAGAACGTTTTACTAAAAAGGGACATTTAAGAACCGCTGTCCATTTAAGTAGTCTGATTTATCTAGTTATACTATTATTTTTAGTAATCAATCAGCGAGGATTTTTTGAAACTATTATTCGGAAATCTTTTCGAATCACGGTCAATAATGTGCTAACTTTTTTTTCATCTAAAGATTGGCAAGCAGGATTAACCGACAAAGTTAGTCAGGTAGTAACGAATTTGAGCATACTGGTTATTATCCAGACTATTGTTGTGCTAGCGGGATTAGTGCTTGTGGGGTACCTTTTATGGCGATTAAGAAAAAAGGATCAGTGGCATTTGAGTGAGAAATTATTAGTGATAGGTTATTTATTTTTAGTGATTGCTCTTTTAACCGTATTAACAAAAATGACAATAGAAATGTATCAAACTTATACAGTGATCGATCAGCGAATCAATAGTCTGAGTGTACAAGAACTCAATCGTTTTCAGGAAAAACTCTCAGATATCTTCCGTCAGTCTACCTTTACTTTAGATCAGTTGATTCCAAGTGTTATGTCCTTGTTGGAGCAATTGAAGGAATTGATTCACACAACCAGAAACATTGCGGGTATTCCAAATCTTGTTCAGGAAACATGGGAACAGTTACTTGTTTTGAAGAATTGGTTAGTTGGATTGAGCCTGAGTGCTGTTGCTATTATTCTAGTGGGTCATATGACAGAAGGGATTCGTATCTTGAAAAATAGTCAGTGGATAGAAGTGAAGTTACAGCGGACGAAAAGAAGTCGTCAAATAGAGTTGAACGAACGATTGGTAGAAGTGATTGAGCAGCAACAAGAGTTAATTCAGCTTTTATCAAAGGAAAAACGTAAATAATATCCTATATAAAAAAAGTGGCTGAGCTATAACT